>JBBQRY010000346.1:0-1610 GCA_038214335.1 Chthoniobacterales bacterium | reverse complement strand
GCTGCGCATTCCGAAAGATTTGTTCGGGGCCGAACTCGACAACCTGCGCGCCGGCGATTCATGGATTCCCCTGCTCCCGCGTGTCGAGCGCGTGAAGTGGACGTTTTTTGCTAATGGGGAGTGGAAGGAGGAATGGCTGCCCGAGAATGGCCGGCCGCTGGCTGCCCGCCTTGAGATGGAAATCCTGGATATGGCTGGTTCGAAAATCGACAGCCAATTTTGGATTCCGCCACTCACCGCTGCCGCCGCTGCCCCGAAGCCTCCTAACCCGGAGCCTGAGCCATGATCCGCCGCCGCACTCGCGCCCTTGCTCTCCCGCTGGTCTTGTGGAGCATCGCCTTGCTGGCAGGGCTGGTCGTCCTGCTCGCGGGCAGAGTCGGGGACTGGATCTCGGATGAAACCCATGCCGAAAAAACCTTCCGCGCACGGCAGATGGCCCTGAGTGGGATTGCGATCGGCATGTCTCCGGAAGTCAAACCCGGCGACCCGCTTTTGCGTAGCGGGGATTCCAAAGAAGAAGGCTTCGAGGTGAAGCTCTCGGACGAGTCCGGCAAGATCAATCCGAACTTCTGGATCGCCCAAGACAAGCGCGGAATTTTTCTCCGGCTCTTCGAGGCATGGAATGTTGAGGACGTGCTGCGCGACACCGCGATCGACAGCCTCGGCGATTGGGTGGACGGCGATGATTTCCGCTCGCTGCATGGCTCGGAGCGCGGCGAATACGAGGCCGCCGGTCAGATGGGCTTTCCCGCCAACCGTCCGCTCGTCAGCGTGCGCGAGATGGAGGCCGTGATCGGTTTGGAGGAAATTCTTGCCCAGAAGGAAGACTGGCGCACGGACTTCACTGTCTGGTATAACGGAAAAATCAACCTTCAACACGCCACGCAGCCCCTTCTGGAAGACCTTGCGGAACTGACTCCGAACCAGTGCCAGTCACTTTTCGATCTGCGTGCCGGGAAGGATGGCCTTGCAGGCAACGAGGATGATGTGAAACTCGAATCCGTCGAAGCCACGGCGCGGTTTCTGGGCGTCGGCGGACGTTCTCTCCAGGCCCTTGAGGAGTATTTTGATGTCTCGGGTTCCGTGCGCCGAATTGAGAGCACGGGATTCTGTCATGGCGTTCAGCACCGGATTGTGGTGATTTCTCCCGAGAATGGTGGAGGTCAGATCATGAGTTGGGAGGAAGAATGAGTGCCGCAGCAGCGGAATCCGTCTTGCGTCCCGGCCCAGAGGGCTGGGAGCTGTGGCAATTCCCGGCCAATGCCCCGGCGCGTCCCGAGCGCGACCCCGCAGCAAAATCCGTCGCCAACGCCCCCCGGCTTCTGCTCGCCCTTCCCAGCCGCAGCCTGCTGGCCATCCCGCTATGGGTCGCAGGCGAAGGCGATCCCAAAGAGCTCGCCGAACTCGAACTCGCCGGCCGCCATCTCGTCCGCCGCGACAGCGAAGTGCGCGTGCTCCCAATCGAATCCTCCGGCGGACGCGCGCTCGTTCTCGCCCTTGCCGTCGGCGATGAATCTCCCGCCTCCGAGTATTTTGCCAAGGCGCGGTTCTTTGACATCCCGGCCCGCCTGATCGATCCCGGCGCGGCGGATGTCGTCGTCTGGCGCGAA
>JBBQRY010000345.1:0-1714 GCA_038214335.1 Chthoniobacterales bacterium | reverse complement strand
CGATCAGCGCCCGCATGGCATACTCTCCGCGTTTTGATAACTTCACTCCTTCAACTCTATCGGCCAATGGTCAGAAGAAAATGCAAAATATCCCAGATGTCGTGTTCCTTATTTTCTTAGTAAACAATTTATGGCGCCATTTCTCCGAATCCCTACAGATCCGAGGATCCTTCGCATCGGAAAATGAATCCGATGAAACGAGAACCCCTCTGATCTCCATGATGCTATGCGGTTTTGAAAGTGCCCCGTTTCTTTTCAGTGATCAATAGGGACTTGTCAGTTGTGCGAAGGCGGATTTCCTGTATATCCCCCCCATGAAGATTCCACTGGAAGACACTTTTGCGGATGTCATTGGCAAGGCCCAACGCGGGCTGGGACTCAGCGCTGAGGAACTCGCCAGCAAGGCGCAGGTGACGGAGTCCGCGCTGGCGGCTGTAATGGGCGGAAAATTCGATGCCGCCACAGTCCGTGCACTGGCTCCCGTGTTAGATCTCGGATCCTGCGCCCTTGTGGCGCTTGGCGAGGGAAGCTATCACCCTGCACCTATCGAACTCCCCGGCCTTGCGGTTTTCAACACGCCGTTCTCCGACATCATGGTCAACAGCTTTCTGGTTTGGGATGAGAATTCGCGCCAGGCGGTGGCCTTCGACACCGGCGCGGATGCCACCCCGATGCTGGATTTCTTGCGCGACCAGTCGTTGACGCTGGAGGCAATTTTGCTCACGCACACGCACGGTGACCACGTGCTCGAACTCGACCGCCTCAAAGAAAAAACCGGCGCGCCAGCCTTTGTCGGGGACCGTGAGCCGGGCCTTGCGGGGGCGGAGGCTTTTGCGTGTGGACGTGCCTTTGATGTCGACACGCTCCACATCGACACCCGCCTCACATGGGGCCATGCTCAAGGCGGAATATCCTACGTGATCAGCGGCCTCTCGTGTCCGCTCGCCGTGGTCGGCGATGCCGTTTTTGCAGGGTCGATGGGGGGCGGGATGGTCTCGTATGCCGATGCCCTCCGCACCAACCGGAAGGAAATCCTCACGCTTCCCGAAGAAACGATTCTTGCTTGTGGCCATGGTCCGCTCACCACCGTCGCCGAACAAAAGCAATCGAATCCGTTCTTTGCCAGCTCCGCGAACAAGCCCCGAGGCGAAGACCTGGCGGATTCTGATAGCGCAGGCAAGGGAACAAGCGCGAAGGGAGCCCAATGAGCCGTCCAAAAATTGGGTTTGTCGGAGTCGGTCGCATGGGGGCCAATATGGCCCGGCACTTGAAAGATTGCGGGTTCGAGATCAGCGCGGTCTTTGACGCGCACCGCGCATCCGCCGAGGCGCTTGCGGCAGAGCTTGGGACGGTCTCCGCCACCAACTTGGCTGCCGTCACGGCTGTAGCGGATGTGATTTTTACCGTCGTGACCGACGATGCCGCCCAAATGGGATTGTTCGCGGAATCCGGAGATTCCCTGCTCGTCGGCGCAATCGGCAAGGCCTTCATCAACTGCGCCACGGTGTCGCCGGGCGTCCACCGCACCATTGCCGAGCGCTGCAATGCGGCCGGCGCGGCTTCGATCGAGGCCTGTATGGCATCCAGTATTTCGCAGGCTCGAGAAGGCACGCTCTATCTCATGTGCGGAGGAACGCCGGAAACCTTTGAGCGATTGCAAGACATCCTGCTGCCGCTCTCCGATGATGGAAAGCTGCTGCGGCTGATTGGGCCG
>JBBQRY010000344.1:0-1831 GCA_038214335.1 Chthoniobacterales bacterium | reverse complement strand
CAAATGAGGAAACCCGTCCGCGCCGATCTTCAGGACGCGCGCCGGATCGCGCAGTTGGTGAATTTCATCGAAGACCACCACCGGTTTGTCACATCCACGAAAAAACACCGCCGGGTCACTCACCATGTCCTCGACAGACGGAAGATCGCAATTCAGATAGAGGACACGCCCGGCACCGAGACTCTCCGCCAGTGTTGTCTTCCCGCTGCGGCGAACCCCGCACAACCAGGCAATCGGGACGTCCCGCCATGCCTCCTCAATCCGCTCCTGCCAAAAGGGTCTCTCTTTCACGCTTTCATGAAATACAAACAGTCTTACCAAATGTAAAGTATGGTTTCATATAATGGGAATCCGGGAACCCAGGTGCGGGGGATTCTATTTGCAATAAATAATCACTTTGCACGACTTCGGGAATCTGAGACTTTGGCGGTACGCATGAGGAAAAGGGGGCAGTTCTCCCCTTGCCATTTTGATCCGCTTGGTGAGTTTTTGAATGTCTAATCCTCCGGCGGCTTCTACGCAATACCGGCTCCGTTTGGCAGCCAGAGAACTGGCCATGATGGTCAGGCCTGGCGGTCTCCGCGTTACTCAACCAGCGTCACGGTCGCCCACTCGTGAGGCCGATGGAATGCGATGACCGGGTGGTCGGCGGTGGTCGAGAGAACAGGCTCGCCGACGGAGGCTGCGTCGTAGCGGCAGAAGCTCACGCGCAGGGCGAGGCCGGGATGAAAAACGGCGATGCGGAAGACGGAGGCAGGAATGGACATTGTCACGCGCCAGCCAGTGGGCGTTCGCGTAGCCGTGCTGCGGAAGCCCACGGGATGCACGAGCATTGCTTCGAAAGGGACCGGCACGGCACCGTCCGATGCTTTGCCGCCGACTCCGGGGAGGTGCAGATGCAGTCGCTTGTTTGTTGGGCGTGACATGGAGTTCGACATAATCCCTGTTGCCTTCGAGCTGGATGAATGCCTCGAAGACATCACCCAGCTCCCACATTTTCTGGTTGTCCGCCGTCGCCCGCGTGGCGACTTCGTCGTCGGTGATCTCGGCTTCGACGAGCAAGGCTTTCGGAGTCCATGCCAAGCGCACAAGGGTCGGACGCAGCGCGGCATCGGGTTCGCGTTGCCAAGGTTGTCGGAATTGGAACTCCGCGCCTTGGCGGGCGGTGGCATCGGTGGATTGCGTGATCGGGGTTTTCATCGGTTGAGTAAAGTTGAGGCGAAAGGGGGTGGAGCACCCGGCCAATGCGGCCATCGCCAGGGCGGCAGCAACGAGGGGCGAGTATTTCATGATTCGAGGGTCAGTTCGGCCACACGGACGACGAGATTGGTGCCGTAATCGTAGCCATGGCAATGAAGGGTGATGAGTTGTCCTGTGTCATCTTGCAGAAACGGAACCGCCCTCTGGTCATCCAGCCAGCGGGCGGAAGCGATGCGACAGCCCAGGCCCGTGATGGATTTGTTCTGGATGCCCTAGGGCACCGCGAGCCCCGAGCCCGGTGTTGTTGACGATGATGGCTTCTGGCTGATGCTTCCGAATGGTCGCATAGAGGCGATCCTCTTTCCAATCCGCCGCGGGTCGCGACCAATTGCACATCAAACCACAGGCCGCCGATCTCCCCATAGTTCGCGCAGAGAATCTCGACGGAGGCGTTGAGATAATCGAGGTATTCGTCGAACTTGGCATCCGAGCAGTGCTGGGAATCCCATCGCCAATCCAAGGTCGTGTGATAAAAAAATGGCACGACGCCCTCCGCCCGGCAGCCTTCCACAAACTCGGCGACCGGATCGCGGTCCGCAGGGGAGTGGGGCGCGTCAAAATCATCCAGCCC
>JBBQRY010000343.1:0-1875 GCA_038214335.1 Chthoniobacterales bacterium | reverse complement strand
GCCCCGGAGGTCATGGCCATCGAAAGCGTCATTTACGTGCAAAGCTACCCGACCGCCATTACGCTGGGCTCCGCGCGCGGTGCTGCCCTGCTCGCCGCTGCCCAACGCGGACTCCCCATCCATGAATACGCCCCGCGCCGCGTCAAACAGGCAGTCGTCGGACGTGGTGCCGCCCAAAAAGCCCAGGTCGCCTTCATGGTGCGCGCGCTTCTCGGCATGACCGTGACCCCTCCGCCAGATGCGGCGGACGCCATCGCCATCGGCCTCACCCATTTCCAATCCGCCGACGCCGCCAACTGGCGCAGAGTCCCTCTTCCACGCGTATGATATCAGACAAAATCCTCACCTCACCTGTTGTCCAAGACCTTGGACGCATCGAGTATTCCGCCGCTCTGGAACTTCAAGAACGAGCCGTGCAAGACCTCCAATCCGGAACAGGAAGCGAAATCATCTTCCTCCTAGAACACGAACCCGTCTATACCATCGGCCGCACCCGCAACCAGTCGAGTCTCCAACATTCCTCTCCCTCCCCGGACCTCCTCACTGAAAACTTAAAACTTAAAACTGAAAACTCCCTCCCCCACCCCACCGTGGAAACGAATCGGGGAGGCCAAGCCACCTACCACGGCCCCGGTCAGCTCGTGGGGTATCCGGTGCTCGACCTCAACCGTCGCGGTCGCGACCTTCACCGCTACCTGCGGTTTCTGGAGGATGTCCTCATCCAGGTCTGCGCAGATTTTGGCATCGAAGCCACTCGCCGGGACGGGCTCACCGGGGTCTGGATCGCCCACCGGAAAATTGCCTCCCTCGGCGTCGGCGTGCGCAAATGGATCACCATGCACGGGTTCGCCCTGAATGTGCGAAACGAATGCCTCCCGGCTTTCCAACACATTACCCCCTGCGGAATCGCCGGCGTCGAAATGACCTGCCTCGAAAAAGAGACTGGCCTCGAAATCCAGATGGATGAGATCCGCCGCCGCGTGGCGGAAAAATTCACAATGCAAACCAAAGGAGGCAGGGTGCCCTCGCCCGGCTTGAAGAGCGACACCCCGCGGCCGGGGGCGACTGCCCTCCCTTGAGTGCCGTTTACCCGGCGGGGTTTAAAGATTCGCAATCAGGACTTCAATGCAGTAGTGTTCGCCATGTAAGTTGCTTGGCATAGGAAGCTGAGCCGGAAGAGGCCTACGGGTTGTCTGGCTGTGGAAAAATTCCGAGGTGCGACCTTGAAGTGATGATATTTTGGCACGCGCAGCCCAGGCAGACGCATGCGACGCGATTGCCCAGGGAAGCTCAGTTGTGATATTTTTCGAGCTTCAGGAGTTTGGCCAACTCATCGGCGTCGATGTAGCCGAGGAAGAAAAAGTGGATGAGTTCCATCACCCGCTTGCTCGGACGCTTACCGGTGAAGACCTGTAGCAGCAAGGCGGCGATGAGCGCGCAATACACCTGAATGGCGACGCCGGAGGGCGATTTGGCAAGCAGGTGGCGGCAGCCCAGAATGCATTTGAGCCACTTGAAGAACAGCTCGACCTGCCAGCGGTAGCGGTAGATCAGGGCGATCAGTTCGGCCTCGATCTCTAGGTCGGTGGCCAGCATTAGGGTGTGTTCGTCGATTTCGACGCGGACGACGCGCAAAGGTGGTCCCGCCCACTTGCTTCCCAGCCGAACGAGTCCCTGCCATGTGACGCCAGCGGCGAGATCGGCGTCGGTGAGTTCGGGACCTTCGGAAACGATTTCCATGACCGGCTCGTTGCGAATACGAATGACAAACGAGGAGCCGATCTCGCGCAGTTCGTTAACCCAAGTTTCTTGCGGCATACAATTATTTGGCAAAAAACAGGCCGAAAATGCCTATTTTTTGCCAAATAATTGTAT
>JBBQRY010000342.1:0-1881 GCA_038214335.1 Chthoniobacterales bacterium | reverse complement strand
CCACCGGCTGGCATCCCGAAGGACCCCTTCGCGCACACGCGGGGGAGCCGGATACCGCGAGATTGGCGCTCAGCTCGCGAGTAGCACCAGCGCGAGCGCGGCGAGTCCAAGCCTCCGTCCAATGGACATGGCTTCGATATTCCGCTTTCCGATGGGCCTTGAGTTTGGCATCCAGTGAGATTGCATGAAGTTTTCACAAAAGGCACAGCGGATTTTTTGGTGGTTTATCGGAAGCATTGCGGCATGTATAGCCGCAGTGCTCCTCATGGCACTGCTCCCCATGCCCTTGAAATTTTCTGCTCCACCCGACAAGCCCTCTGGAGATTACGCCGCCGCTCGCGCGGCCATGGAGGCATGGTTTGCGGCGACACCCGGAAATCTCTCGGCCGCCGGCCAGCCACGCGCATTTTTGCACAATGCGCCCACGGAGACCGTCTTTGTGCTCTTGCACGGACTCTGCAACGGGCCTGAGCAGTTCGACAAACTTGGGCGCATGCTTTTTGAGCGCGGACACAATGTCGTGATCCCGCTCACGCCCGGCCATGGCGAGGCGGATGTGATGACCGATGCCTTGAAGGATTTTTCGGCCGTCGAAATGGTGGAGACCGCAAGCCATGCGGTCTCCTTGGCGCGCGGACTCGGCACCCGTGTGACCGTCGTCGGACTTTCCATCAATGGCACCACCGCTGCATGGATGTCGCAAAACCGGCAGGATGTCCATCGGGCGATCCTGCTCGCCCCGTTTCTCTCCCTCTACGGACTCCCCGACCGGGCGACCCTCCCCCTGAGCCGGGCCGTTCGTCGGATTCCAAACTTTTTCATCTGGTGGAACCCCGCACAGAAGCAGAATCTCGAAGGTCCGGCCTACGTCTATCCCCGCTTCTCTACGCGCAGCATCGCCGCCACCATGGCCCTCGGCGCAGATGTCCGGCAGTCCGCAAAAAGTCACCCACCGCAAGCCTCCTCGATCCTCGTCGTCACCAGCGCAGCAGATTATGCTGCGAACAATGCCGCAACCGCACGCCTTGTGGCCGAGTGGCGGACTCTGCGCTCCTCTGGAATCGCAACCTACGAATTTCCAAAATCCGAAAACGTGCCACACGATTTCATTGATCCCGGCCAACCCAACCAAGCCGTCGATCTCGTTTACCCTCGGCTCCTCGACATGTTGGAATCCGGCCTGCCGCCAGAAAAATAGAACAATCCCTGCGGCAGAAAATGCTCAGCAACCTTACTTGTTCTTTTGGCCTCTGGTTGCGTGGGTTATCCCCCATGCACCCTGGCGCTCGAAGATCGCGTCCCGAGCCTCCGCGGTGCCGTCAGCCACACAATTCGGCGCTCGTCCCAACACGCCTCAATGTGATGTTGCCAAAATCTGCGATCAATCATATGGAAATATCAATAGCGAATAGTTATACCAAACGCCAACGGATTTTGTTGGAAACGCTGAAGGGGTCAGTCCCGAATGGCACTAACTTAACGGGGGTTTGGGAGTGGTTTCGACGCCAACTTTTCTGTGGGGTAAAGTGGGCATTTCATGGCGAGGTTTCGTCAAGAGGCAATAGTTTTTCGGGCGACGTTTTCGTGCCCGTGGCTCGGTTCTTCCGGGACGATCATGGGTGAGGTCCTCGGCGATAGCTCGGAGCATTTCCGCCACCAAAGCGGAAATGGTTCTGGGTTTGTCTTCCGCACCGCAAGCCGCATTGGCAAATTGGCGAAGGGTGTCGAGTGCCCCTTTGTTACGGTTTGAGTGCGAAAGCCTTTCCTGGCGAGCGAGTAGCGAACAACGCGCACGGTGAGGGAATCGGGAAGGAGCGCGAATTCCTGCGGCGTCATAGTCCGAGGCCGTTGGGCGGGCCGTTTCCAATTCACCACAACATC
>JBBQRY010000341.1:0-1985 GCA_038214335.1 Chthoniobacterales bacterium | reverse complement strand
TCTCTCCCAGCCGCCAACCGAATCGCCTCGTGTCCAGACGCCGTGCGCTCGACATGATGCCCGGCGGCTGCGAGCGCAAATTCGAGCACATCACCAATCCCTGGATCATCTTCAACAATAAGGATGTTCATGTTTTTCGATAATGTTGCAGGCGGCAGTCAAATCCACCGATATCCACAAACCGGGTGGATTGAAGCCGGAGGGAGGAGCCGGGTGAAACCGAGACGGGATTGACGAAGACAAGGTCGCCGCCGGGGCGAAGCAGAGCCTCGGATGTGGTGAAAAGATCCCGGATGAGGCCCGGGAGATTGGGGATGGGAACCCGGCGTCCGAGGGGCGGATTCGTGATGATCTGGGCCAGAGACGATCGGCCCAATTCGGCGGTGCGTGCAAAATCCCGAAAATCGCAACAGGAAAAATGCGCGTGGCAGGCAGAGGCGGAGGCGGAGAAATTCCTCTCGGCGATGGCGATGGCCTCCGGGCTGCGGTCGCTTCCGAAGACCTGATCGACCCCGCCCATGTGCGCACGTTCGATCAGTTCCAACCCTGATCCGCAAAACGGATCCCACACGCTACCGGGGTGATCCATCGGTCCGGCCAGCCTTGCCATCGAGGCCGCCAGTGGAGGATGCGAGGCGGCGGGCACATCCTGCCGACGATAATCAAATCGGGGGTCGGGGGTGAGCCGGGGGCGGAGTTCCACGGAAAGGGTGCCGGGGGCGTCGGGAAGGACATCGACCGACCAGAGGGCATTTCGTGAGTCGTTCAGAATGCCGGGTGCCATGGCGTCCGCTCGGGTGACGACCTCCCGCACGAGTCCTCGCAAATGCCCGCGACCGACAAACTCGAGCCGATAACGAGGGGTTCCATGAGTCAGGGATTTGAACACCGTCCGGGAAAGTGGCGAGGCAATCATCTGCGCGAGGGAGGCGGCGAGTTCGGGATCCTGCGCCCGCGCTGTCCCCAGCACGAACCCCGCTGTTCCAAAACACCGAAGGGCATACAAGTCGCTCAGCGTAAACGCGGATTGCGGATGCAGAACCACAACGCCGGGGGCGACGGATGCAACTCGGAATAGCTTTCGGGCAGTGTCTTTGGCTTCGGAGGAAAGGATTTCTTCGAGTCCGCGGCGGCAACGCAATCGGATTTTCAGGCCCCGGAAATCGTGCAGCGGGCGGGTCATGTCCACATGGCCGGGTTCGCTGGCCCGCAGGACATTGGCGCGAACTTTCAGACCGCGTCCCGGCAGCAGCTCAGGAGAACTTTTGAGCACCTCGATCGTTGCCGCGCCGCCGATCTTGTCCAGCGAACGCGCAAGAAATTGTTTTTCGCGCTCGATCGTTGTGGATTTCAGCAGACTGAGCATCTCTGATTCTTCAGAGACTCCCCCGCCGATTTTCGGCAGTGCCGCCATCGCATAGCGCCGGATTTTTTCGGAAGGATCGTGCAGCAAGGCGCGCAGCCAGCGAAGGACGCCGTCCCGGTCGTCGGGATCGCCGGATTCAGAAAACACGACGCCCACCGCACGCACGAGGGCCACGTTTGCCATTTGCTCCTCCGGCCCGCTGAGATCAAATTTCGGGACCTCACGCTCCCAAAGCGTCTTCCATCCCAGTGCGCGCAGGCACCGGTAGGCATCTTTGGTCGGGTTCTTGGCAGACTTTTTCATGGGCGGCAGATCGGTCATGCTACCACTTTACGGAAGGCGGCGACAAGAGTGCTGGTTTCTCAGGCAGCAATTCTCATTATGACATTTCGGGGGTGGCAAAGCCCCATTCCCTCTCAGCCTGAAGCCGTACCAGAGGGACATCGGAGCATAGCCGGGGGTTACAACCACCGGTTTCCAATATATAAACCAAACTCGCCCCGGAGGGGCGACGGAACTCCGATGTCTTCCACTCACCTCAGCCTCAACTACCATCTGGTCTTTGCCACCAAAAATCATGTGCTCTGCCTCGACCGGACATGGCGAGGTCGGCTGCATG
>JBBQRY010000340.1:0-2123 GCA_038214335.1 Chthoniobacterales bacterium | reverse complement strand
GGAGATTTTCACAAGTGGTGGATATGATTACTTTCAATCATTTAATTTTTTTGACAAGCATGTTTTCACCGATTTTTAGGGAGCAGCATTTCTCCATCCATTCGCGTCCCGTTTCTGTTCGGGAGGTGCCGATCGAACTTTGCCAGTTTCTCAAATTTGGGGGATTGGCCGAGAGCGGTGGGGAGGCAAAAGTTGCCATCGGCGAGGAAAGGATGTTTGGGCTTCGGCGCAGAGCGGCTCAGGGAAGACCGCCGCCTTCGTCCTGCCGCTCTTGCAGATTTTGGAAGAAATTTCGCGTCCGCGCGGACGATTTGTCAGCGCCCTCATTCCTGTTCCAACCCGGGAGTTGGCCGTGCAGGTCATTGTTCGTTACCGACGAGGGCTGTCGGAAAGGAAAGAACTGACCCGAATGGCTTCGATGCCATGGAGGGGAGACTGACAAACAACATCCTCGCAGAGATAAAGCTTCACCTCTTCCTTGATGGTGACCATTTCAGCCAGCTCCGGATGCCATTTTTCCAGCATTTTTTGTCCGGCACCACCATCCGCAAAAAGAAAGATGCTTCCGGGCTGAAACGACGAGTGCCACAAGGTGGTCGTTTCTTTGACTTCCGGACTGCCGAGTGCGCCCACGACAACCGCTTGTCTGTTCGGAAAGCCCTGCTCCGCCATGGCGGCGAGCATCGCGGGGAATCCGCTTGGCGTGCGTTTCAGTGCCGCTCCCCATGCTTGAAAAATTCGGTCGGCAGGGCCGAATGACCCCGAAATCTTTCCAAGGCGGATAAGGTTCATGGCCGTCACGGAATCCGCCAGCGGCTCGGCTCCGTCGTGGTCTCCTTTGATGCGCGTTTTCAGAAAGGGATCGCTTCCCGAATCCATGAAGTAGCCTCCGTTCTTGTTGTCCAAAAATAAACGGTCCTGCACAACTTGCAGCTCCATCGCCTGCTGCAATGCCGCAGGATCTCCTGTCGCTTCGTAATAAGCTAATAAGCCGGCAATAAAAAATGCGTAGTCTTCACAGAATCCGGGAATCAGGAAGGTCTCGCCGCGCCATGTTCTCCGTAGCTGACCATCAGTGAGCAAGTGCCTGTTGACGAAGTCTATGGCCTTCTTCGCAGCAACCAGATACCTCGCTTCGCCGAGAGCGGCCCCCGCTTGCGCAAAGGCCCGAATCATGAGGCCATTCCATGCCGTGAGGATTTTGTCATCGCGGTGTGGGCGCGGACGCCTTTCACGCACATCGAATAGTTTCTTCCGGGAGTGCAGAAGCAGGGCTTCGAGATCTGCCGGGGGCATCCCCAGCGCCTGCGCCGTCTCCTCCGGTGTGCGGTTGGCGTGAAGGATGTTTTTGCCGTGAAACTCGCCATGGGGATCCGAGCCATCGGGCGCATTGCCGTTTTCTTGAATCCCGTAGTGGAAGCAAAATGCTGCGGTATCGTCGCCCAGCACGGTCTCAACTTCGGATTTCTTCCACACGTAAAACACCCCCTCCGCATGGTGGGCACCTTCTCCGCTGTCGGCATCCTCCGCGCTGAAGAATCCGCCCTCCGGATGCGTCAAATCTCTCAACACATAGTCGAGTGTGTTGCGCACCATGCCCGAAAACACAGGATCTTTTGTGCTCTGCCACGCCTCCAACGCGGCACTCGCCATCTGAGCCTGATCATAGAGCATCTTCTCGAAATGCGGCACATGCCAAAAGCGATCCACCGAATACCGATGAAACCCGCCGCCCAACTGATCGTGGATTCCGCCCAAGGCCATTCTGCGAAGCGTCTGAAATACCATCTGCCGCTCGGCATCCGATCCCGCCCTCATGAGCAGAGTAAAAATCGAAGGCCGTGGAAACTTAGGAGCTCCACCAAAGCCTCCCCATTCGGGATCAAAGCTGCTTGCGAATTGGCGCACGGCATCCTCGACCACGGATGTCGATACCTGCGAAGGTTGTGAGGATTCTCCCAAATTCTCGATCGCCTGCGCCGCACGCACGGAAATCGTTTCCGGATCGCTTCGCCAGGCCTCGGCAATGGACTCAAGCACTCTCGCAAATCCCGGACGACCATACCGGTCGTCTGGTGGAAAATAGGTGCCCCCATAAAACGGAGCTCCATCAGGAGTCAACC
>JBBQRY010000339.1:0-2190 GCA_038214335.1 Chthoniobacterales bacterium | reverse complement strand
GGCAGGAAATCATGCGCAAGCGATCGGTGCCGCGCAGCTCGGCGCAACGGGAAGTCACAAACCGGTGGCTGGCTCCGTGGAATCCGTAGCGGCGAATTCCGTATTTTGTCTCCCACTCGCGAGGGACCGGATACCGAAAATTCGCGGGCGGCATCTGATCGTAGAAGGCGGTTTCGAATGTGCCGATGCAGGGCAGAGCCGGATACAGGCGGTTGAAAAGCCGGACGCCTGCGATGTAGGGCGGATTGTGTGCGGGCAGGAGGGTGTTGATTTCCTCCATCGCCTGAAGCACGGCGGCATCCAAAAATTGGGTGCCGGAAATCCCGCGCGCCATGACGGGCTTGAATCCGGCGGCGGCGAGGCTCCCGAAGCCGCCGAGTTTCTGCTCAACGAACCGGATGGCTGCTTCTTGGTCGGGGAACGACGCCGTTCCTTTTGCGGGCACGGCGTCGCCCAACGTGAGCGAATAGGGGGATTCCGTCGAGCCGATCCGCTCGATTCCTCCCTTCGCGAGCACACGCTCGGACGGCATCTCAAACAAGCAGAACTTGAACGAGGTGCTGCCGATGTTGGCAACGAGAAGGTGGTTCTTCATGGAACGGCGCGGAATTCCTCCGGGATTACTTGGTGGCCGGAGTCTTCGAGACCAGGAACTTGCCGAGTTTCGACAGGTCGTCGTGCGGGCGCGGGATCACATGGACGGCGATGACTTCGCCGATTGCGCTGGCGGCTGTGGCGCCGGCTTCGACAGCGGCTTTGACTGCCGCGACCGAGCCGCCAATGAAGACGGCCACGTGGCCGGAGCCGACTTTTTCCCAGCCAATGAGGTCTACGTTTGCCGCTTTGAGCATCGCGTCGGTCGCTTCAAATTGCGAGACGAGGCCCTTGGTTTCGATCATTCCGAGTGCTTGATTTGCCATAATAAGAAATTGGTTAAAGGTGAATGGTTTAGGCTGTGAAGAACTTCAGCAGTTCTTGGGCGGGGCGGGCGATCACGTGGGAAGCCACGAGGTTGCCGACACGGTTGGCCGCTTCGCGTCCGGCTTCGACGGCCGCTTTGACGCTGCCGACATCGCCCTGCACGATGGTGGTGATCAGTGCTCCGCCGATGGGGATGGATTTGATCAGTTGCACGTTCGCGGCTTTGACCATCGCGTCACTGGCTTCCACCAGGCCGACGTATCCGCGGGTTTCGAGTAGTCCGATTGCTTCGCTCATTTTTTTGTATGTTATTTAGTTGTTGGTTGGGTTTTAAAAAGTTCGACTTTGTCCGCGTGTTCGAGATCGCAGGCGTTCGCTTCATCGGTGTCGATGTGGACCTCCAGCTTGAAGCTCGGGTCCACTCGCACCAAAAGGTCATCAAATCGGGTGGTGCAGCCTTTGGCCCGCACCAGCAGGGTGATCAAATCCAGATGCTTCACACCATAAAATGCGGCATCCGAGGGCGACATGTGGACGTGGCGCGCCGCACGAATCACCCCGTTCTTCATCTCCAGAAATCCCTTCGGACCCATGATGTAGGCCCCTGGAGTGCCTTCAATGTCCCCGGACATTTTTACTGGCAAATCCACCCCAAGCTGCACCGCATCCGTGAATGCCAACTCAATCTGGGTCAGATTTCGGCAAGGTCCCAAAATTCGAAGATTCGGAATAATCCGCTTGCGGGGACCCACCATCGTCACGGTTTGCTGGGAGGCAAATTGGCCTTCTTGATACAGCATCTTGTGAACCGTCAGCTCCGATCCCTTTCCAAATAGAACCTCCAAATTCTCCGGCGAAATGTGCATGTGCCTCGCAGAACTATTCACCAACAGCACCGGAGCTGGTCCCGACGGAACGGCCCGCCCCAACTGACGAAAGAGCACGTCGCGCACAAGCGACTCAAGGACTGGACGGCTGGGTGATTCAAGAACGGGCATGGGAGAGGAAAAAGAGAAGAATTAAATGACTGCTTTCCTTCATATAACTTTTTAGAGTTTCGTCAACAGGAAATTTTAAAAGATTTTTCGCAATTTGAAATTCCCTGCCATGGACAGATTGGAGGGACCGGAGAGCATTTCGCCTCGAATTCGGAATTTTTGCCGCAAGCACTCGGTGGCGATTGGTTTCGGACCATGACCTCTGCCAGGAAATGAAGGAAGCCGATCATTAAACCTAAAAGACTCATGGTGGTCTTCGCAAGACCGGGAA
>JBBQRY010000338.1:0-2206 GCA_038214335.1 Chthoniobacterales bacterium | reverse complement strand
GCCCGCGTTCGCGATCCTGTGGAAGCCGGATCGAGAACTCGAGCATGAGGCCCGGTTCCAAGCGGAATTTCCGGAGCAGCGAGGCGGGCACAAAGATGTCCTCCGGACCCGGACGCAGATCAAAGGCGGCCCAGCGAATCTCGCCAGAGTCACCCGTTTTTTCCAAAAGCCCGGTCGCCGTGAGCACTCCGCCTTTTTGGAGCTGATGCCGTGCCTGATCGAGCACGAGGTGATGACGGGTGGAATCCGGTCGGATGCGGACGCCCACTTCGGTGGCGCGTGCCAGCAGGCGATCCAGCGGCATGCGCTGGAGATCATTGAGAACGAGCGGATCGGGAGAAGGTGCTACTTCGGACATAAGCCTCAGAATTGTTTGAGAAACCGCAGATCATTTTCTACAAGCATCCGGATATCGGGGATGCGCGCGAGGTTCATGGCGAGGCGGTCGAGTCCGAATCCGAAGGCAAAGCCGGTGACGGATTCTGGATCATAGACGCGGTCGCCGCGGCGTTCGCAGATGGCTTCAAAGACGGCGGGATCGACCATGCCGCAACCGGCGAGTTCCATCCACTGGTTGCCGAGCGCTTCGGTGCGGATGTCGATTTCGTAGCTTGGTTCGGTGAATGGAAAAAAGTGGGGACGGAACTGGATGTCGGTTTCTGGTCCGAAAAGCTCGCGGAAGAAGAATTCCAGCGTGCCTTTGAGATCGGCAAGACTGACATTTTCCGCCACATAAAGTCCTTCCATCTGCGTGAACTGCGAGAGATGGGTGGCATCCACTTCGTCGCGGCGGTAGGCGGCTCCGGGAGCAATGATGCGGACGGGTGGAGGAGTGGTCTCCATGACCCGGATTTGGACCGTGGAGGTGTGCGAGCGCAAGACGCGGCCGTCGGGCAGGTAGAATGTATCCTGCTCATTGCGCGCGGGGTGATCCGGCGGGGTGTTCAGGGCGTCGAAACAATGCCACTCGGTTTCGATATCGGGACCATCAGCAATCGCAAAACCCATGCGCCGAAAGCAGCGGACCGCGCGGTCCATGAGCTGGGTGAGGGGATGCAGGGAGCCTCGTGGAAAATCCGATCCCGGAAGGGTGAGGTCCAAGGAAGCGGTGGCGGCTGCGTCGGACGCTTCGAGGAGGCGAATCTCGCTGGCTTCGAGCGCGGAGGTGACGGCTTGTCGGAGATCGTTCAGGCATTTGCCAAGGCGCGGACGGTCCTCCTTCGCGACATGGCGCATGCCTTCGCTCAGGGTCGTGACGGCACCGGTCTTTCCAAGGAAACGGATTCGGACGGCTTCGAGCGCGGGGCGGTCATTGGCCGCTTCGATGGATTCGAGAGCTTCGGTGCGAAGGGCTTCGATTTGTTGTTCCATGGCAGTGGGCGGGTGGGTGGTCTGGTTGTCCATTCTCAGGCGGGAAGCCTGGGACTGTTGCGGGGGTGGTTGATTCTTTCCACTCTCCGCTTTCCGAGTTTGAGAAAGTGGCTTGTTCACAGGCGGGACGCCTGCTCCCTGTGGTGGGCTGCCGTGCGGGAGGATTTCTCCCGGCACGGCATCCATCGTTTCCGCACGGATGCGGAGTCTATATTTTGATCAGGCGGGCTGCTTCTTGGTGTCGAGAGCGGCTTTGGCCTTGTCGGTGATCTGGTTGAACGTCGCCTCGTCATGGATGGCGATGTCGGAGAGCACCTTGCGGTCAATGAGGATATTGGCGCTTTTGAGCCCCTCGATGAACCGGCTGTAGGTGATTCCTTGGGCGCGCACGGCGGCATTCAGACGGGTGATCCAAAGTGCTCGGAAGTTGCGCTTGCGGGTCTTCCGGTCTCGGTAGGCCCAGTATTTCCCCTTCATCTGCGCATCTTTGGCGTAGCGGAAGAGTTTGGAACGGCGTCCGCGGTATCCCTTGGAGGCGTCGATGACGCGTTTCCGGCGGGCGCGGCTGGCGGGAGCATTGGTTGCTCTTGGCATGGTTTGTCACCCTGCTTTCACAGGGTCTCCTTGGAGCGGCTGTTCGTTTGGTGTGATCTCCGGACTCGCCGGCTCCGTTATCCCCGAAGAATCCTTCAGGGCAGACCGGAAGATCAAAATAAAACCCTTAGTGGCTGAACGGGAGACACGCTTTGATGCGTGGCACGTCCGATACGTCCACCAGTGTGGATTTTGCCATGTGCCGTTTTTTCTTCGAGCTTTTGGCGGCGAGAAGGTGACG
>JBBQRY010000337.1:0-2211 GCA_038214335.1 Chthoniobacterales bacterium | reverse complement strand
TTAGGTTGAGGGGCTAGAGTTTTACTTCTGCGCGGGTGAGGAGGTGGACAAACTTCTCGGATGTTTGGGCGGAGAGCAATGCGCCGAAGAGATCCTTGTCATGGCAGAGCCGGGCAATGGTTCCGACAATACGCAGGTAGTCGGACTGAAAAGCCGCTGGGATGCCGACGACAAAAACGAGGCGGACACGTTCGGAGATATTCGAGGAGGTGAGGCCCTCGCTGGAGCGACCGGCAGCCATCACGAGGGACTGAACCGCGTTGGTGCGTCCGTGAGCGATGCAGACTCCGCAGGCTCCACACGAGATGGCGGGGGCATTGCGTGCGGTCACCGCCTCGCGCAGGGCGTCCCAGTCCCCTACCCCGGGTCTGCCCTGGAGACTTCCGAGCACCTCGGCAATTCCGCCCTTTTGATCCTCGGAGGAGAGGGTGAGGCTCACATGCGCGGGGGGGAGGATGTCGGCGATGGTGATCATAAATTGGTTCCGGACCACTTCAATTTTTGGCGGAGCACTTCGCTGAAGGAGCGTTCCGGGAGCATGGCCAGCGGGAGGGAGCGCTGGCTTTTGGTGATCGTCAGGACATCGCCGACGCACATCGCGCAGGAATCTTGCCCATCCACATGAAGAAATACAGGGTGTCCTTCTTCAAGGATTTCGATGTGAATTTCTTCGGCATCACTCACGACGACCGAGCGGTTGGTGAGAACATGCGGGCAGATCGGCGTGATCACGAATCCTCCAGAATCGGGCATGAGGATGGGGCCTCCGGCTGAAAGCGAGTAGGCGGTCGAGCCGGTTGGGGTGGCCACGACCAAGCCGTCGGCATTGTATTCGGTGAGCGAGGTCTGGCCGAGGCGCACATGGATTTTGACGAGTTCCGAGCGTTCGCCTCGCGTGATCACGGCGTCGTTGAGCCCATGCAGCAGACGGGATGTGCCCTCGCGCAAAACCAGACGCGCTTCCAGCAAGGGACGCGGACTCAGGATGTAATCCCGATCTCGAATGCTGGCCACCGCACGACGCAGCTCCGAGGGTCCGAGGCAGGTCAGAAATCCGAGCGAGCCGATATTGATTCCAAAGATGGGCGGCAGCACGCCGGAAAGCTTGTGGACGACGCGCAGGATGGTTCCGTCGCCACCCATCACGACCAGCAACTCGCATTGCTCGGCAAGCTCGGGAACGTCGAGGCCCGTCGCCAGCCCCGCCAGCGGCGCGGTGTCGCGCTCCGCAAGAAAGGGCAATCCTTGGCGGGTCAACTCGGCGGCCATTTCCCGCACGACCGTGGCGGCGGCAGGTTTTTCGGAGTGGGCAAGGAGTCCAATCATGGCTTCACATGAGCAAGGAATTCGACATTGCCATCGCGTCCGGTGATCGGAGAGGTGATGAGCCCGACCCAGCGGTGGCCGGATTCCGAAATGAAATTGCGAATTTTTTCCACGGCGCGCAGGCGGACCTCGTCGTCGCGGACGATTCCGCCACGTCCGACTTCGGATTTACTGAGTTCAAACTGGGGTTTAATGAGAACAACCATGTCGGCTTCGGGAGGCAGTAAGGCAAAAACCGGAGGAAAGATCAATGTCAACGAGATGAAGCTCACGTCGGCCACGACGAGCGAGGGAACAGGCTCAATGTCGCCGGGAGCAAGGTAGCGGGCGTTCAGGCCTTCACGCACGGTCACGCGCGGATCCTGCCGCAGCCGCCAAGCCAACTGGCCATGGCCGACATCCAGCGCAAAAACATGCGCCGCCCCACGCTGGAGCAGGCAGTCAGTAAACCCGCCCGTCGAGGCGCCAATGTCCGCACAAATGCGGCCGCCCGGATCAATTCCGAAAGCGTCGAGCGCCGCCTCGATCTTGAATCCACCCCTCCCCACAAATTTTTCTTTGGCCGCAATCTCGATCTCAACATCGTCAGGCACCATGGTTCCGGGCTTCGTCAGGGCATGGCCTTTGACGATCACCTCGGCAGCCATCACGGCCCGGCGCGCCTTTTCCCGCGAGTCATATAACCCACGTCCGACCAGCAGCACATCCAAACGAGACTTGCCAGAACTCCTCATTGCCTGTCATTTTGTCCGGCTTCTCTCGATTCGTAACGCATTATTTTATGGCTGAAATTGATCTCAAAACACAAATCCGGCAGATGCTTGTCGCAAGCCTCATGCTGAAAATTGCCCCAGAGGACATCGCGGATGACACCCCGCTCTTCAG
>JBBQRY010000336.1:0-2242 GCA_038214335.1 Chthoniobacterales bacterium | reverse complement strand
CAAAGGTCGGGCAGGTCGCCTTCCGAAAACCCTTTCTCGATCAAAATGCGCACGGCGGTTTTGAGTCCGCTAAAACTAAAGTGAAAGTCTCCCGAGTCGATCATGCCGCGCGGGAGTTTGAAGCGGGTGGAATTGCCGGAGCGGGCGAGGCGGTCCACCTCGACCCCACCCGGATACCCGAGGCCCAGCATTTTGGCGACTTTGTCGAAGGCTTCCCCGGCGGCGTCATCGCGCGTACGTCCGAGCAGTTCGTAATCCCGAAATCCCCTCACATCCAAGAGCAGGGTGTGGCCTCCGCTCACGACCAGCGCGCTGTGGGCAGGAATTGTTGTCGCTCCAAAAAATGGCGAGAGCAAATGGCCTTCCATGTGATTCACCGCGAGAAATCGGCATCCGGCTCCCAGCGCAAGTCCCTTGGCGGCAGAAGCTCCCACAAGCAGTGCCGCCGCAAGCCCGGGCCCGGTCGTTGCCGCCACTGCATCGATCTGATTCCATCCGCAACCGGCTTCGGCCATGGCCGTCTCGACAATCCGGGGCAGTGCCTCCAAATGGTTCCGTGACGCAACCTCAGGAACGACGCCACCGAATTCGGAATGAATCTCGGCCTGGCTGAAAATCTCATGCGCCAACACGCGGTCGAACCCCTGCAGCACAGCGGCGGCGGTCTCGTCACACGAAGTCTCGATCGCCAGCACGTTCATTGCTTATTTTTGGATGCGTAAACGAGCGTGCCCCGGAGCGCGTCCATCGCGCGTTCGAGTTGCGGATCGAGAAAAACCGACTCCGACCTTGTGCCATCCTCCCTCGGACGGCGCGCCTTGAGCAGGGCAACTTCCTGCCGAGGAGTGAGCATTGCCCGGATATGGGGAGTGACCCCATGTTGGTGGATCAGGTTTTTTCCCGGCGTGAAATACTTGGCCGTCGTCAGGCGAACCGCCGATCCGTCGGGCAGCGCGATCACACTTTGCACCGAACCTTTTCCGAATGTCGTTCCTCCCACAAGCAGTGCCCGGTGCAAATCCTTCAGCGCACCGGCCACAATCTCAGAGCCGCTCGCGCTGGCGTAATTCACCAACACGACGACCGGATAATTCCGCGCTGACCCATCGGATTTTCCGGTGCGGTATTCGCGCGCCGGCGTGCGGCCCTGCGTGAAGGCCACCATCGTATTTGGAGGCAGAAATTGACCAGCGACATCCACCGCGCTGGTGAGAAGTCCTCCTGGATTATACCTCAAATCCAGCACCATCGCCTCCAGCCCCTGCTTTTCCAGCTTGTCGAGTGCCTTGGCGAGTTCAGCAGCCGTTGGCTCATTGAACTGGGTGATGCGCACGTAGCCGATTTTCGGAGTGCCAGGAAGAATCTGCGCATCTTTCACACTGGGCACCTTGATGATCGCCCGTGTGAGCTCGAAATCCTTGATCTCCTTGGTGGCTGGTCGCAGCAGCGTGAGGGCCACCTTCTCTCCCACTTTGCCGCGAAGTTTCTCCACCGCCTCTGGAAGCGTCAGCCGCTCGGTGGTCTCTCCGTTGATTTTAAGAATTTGATCCCCAGGCAAAATGCCCGCCGCAAATCCCGGCGAATCTTCCATCGGGTTGATCACCGTAAAGACCCCATTCTTCTGACCCACCACCACCCCGAGTCCGCCAAACTCGCTTTTCGTGTCCTCCTGCATGCTCTCAAAGTCGTCGGGTTCCATGAACTGACTGTGCGGATCCAGCGAGGCAAGCATCCCTCGCATCGCTTCATAGGTCAGGTCTTTGTAGGAAACCTTCGAGTCATCCACATAGTCCTGCCGAATGAGCTGCATGGCACGGGCCAGAAGCTGCATCTCGTGGTAAGGAGAATCTTCGGGAGCAGATGGGGTGTCCTCCGCACGCGCCAAGGCACCCAAACCCAGAAGACAGAGAAAAACGATGCGCCAGATCATACACCGGTCACCATACGCAAAAATCCCGCAGAACAAACCCCGGTTTCACAAAAAACCCGGAACGCTCGGTTCACGCTTCAATCAGCACAGGACCCGATTCCGGTGCAGACCGCCGCGACCCTCCCCGTGCGCGCACCGAAATGAGCGGACGCAGGTCGCCAATTGGCACACTCAGCCACCGCGCATCGGAAGAAGAAAGTCCGTCCACCAAATCCAACAACACATCAGGATCCCTCGCCAGGGCCGTCGCGATTTGCCCGCGTGTGAGCTGCAGGGAATTGCACGTCGTGCGGCCCAGCATGTAATCCAGAT
>JBBQRY010000335.1:0-2250 GCA_038214335.1 Chthoniobacterales bacterium | reverse complement strand
AACAACTCCCGCAAGACGGTGGATCGTATGATTGACGTTTTCCCAAGCGATCAGCAGGCCCAGGTTCGCACGATGCTTTCTGCCTCGCTGCGCGGCGTCGTCGCCCAACTCCTCATGAAAAAACAGGACGGTCGCGGACGCGTCGCCGTCAACGAGATCCTCGTCGTCAACAGTGCCGTGTCGGCCATTATCCGCGAAGGAGCCACTCAGAAGCTGCAAGACGTGATCGTTGGCGGACGTGGCGAAGGCATGCAGTTCATGGACGATGCCATCTCCGAACAGCTCATGAGCGGCGCGGTCTCGCCACATGAAGCCTACATGAAGGCGATCGACAAGCAGCGCTTTAAACCTTTTCTGCCCGTCGGTGAAGAAGGCCTGCTCAATGCCGCCGGCGTGCCCAACGACATTGACCACCACGACCTCGGAAAACGTCCGGTCGCACTCCGCCCGCGCACGGCCGTGGACGAACTCAAAAAAACGCTCAAACACTGAGCCCCTCGGGAAGAAAGCGCATCTCTCATAGGCCATCACGGAGAATAGGCGTCTCGCCTGTTTGGAGACGGGCGATGCCAGCGGAGTCGGTACCCTACACAGGCGGGACGCCTGTGCTCCCTGAGGTTTGGCGATGCGATGAGGACTGAAGCCCCGATTCACCGATGCAATTCGCAAGACTACTTCCTCCGGATATTTCGTCACAGAGCCCGGGCCTTCAGCCCTAGCAACCCATAACAACCTAATCCCTACGGAGTTGCCATAGGCCAGCATGGTTTGCACCTTTGGCGCAAAAGAAATTTTTCCTGCACCCCCCGGAAGTTTATTTTCCGGGTCGTTCTTGTGATTGCCGGGAAGGGCGGGTATCTTTCCCAAGTCCATGCACCAAGGTTCACTCGCCATCCTGCTTCATGCCCACCTCCCATGGGTTCGACATCCCGAGCATGAGGAATTTTTGGAGGAGGACTGGCTGTATGAGGCGATCACCGAAACGTATATTCCGCTGCTGAAAATCCTCCGTCGCTTGGTCGTCGAAAAGGTGCCCGTGAAACTCACGTTCACGATGACCCCCACGCTGTGCGCGATGTTGCGCGACCGCCTGTTGCAGGAACGGGCGGAGCGGTATCTGAATCGCGGCATCGACCTCGCAGCCCACGAGATCGAACGCACGGCGGGGGATGCCGCCCTCAATGAGCTCGCCAAATTTTACCACCGATTATTTGTCGAGGCGCGGGATTTTTATACGAAGGACATCGCCCGCGACGTGGTCGGAGCCTTTGCGCAGCTCCAAGAGGAGGGGATCATCGAAATCATCACCTGCGCCGCGACACACGGATTTCTCCCGCTCATGGAGTCGTTCCCGGAAGCGATGCGGGCTCAGATTTTTATCGGTCGCGACTACCATAAAGAGTGCTTCGGACGCGATCCTTCCGGCATCTGGCTCCCCGAATGCGGGTATGTGCCGGGGATTGATCGAATTCTCGCCGATGCCAATCTTCGGTGGTTTGTGGTCGATGCCCACGGCCTCATGTATGGGGAACCGCGTCCGCGGTTTGCTATTTTCTCGCCCTATTTTACACCCGCCGGACCGGCGGTCATCGCACGGGATCGCGAATCGAGCCGCCAGGTGTGGAGCGCGCGCGAGGGCTATCCGGGCGATCCGGCGTATCGGGATTTTTACCGCGACATCGGCAACGAGCTGCCGGAGGAATACCTCCACAAGGTATTTCCCAACATCGGCCACCGCCGCAACACCGGAATCAAATACCACCGCATCACCGGCAGCGAACATAAGGAACTCTACAACCGTGGCTGGGCGATGGGCGCCGCGGATTCCCATGCCGGAGACTTCGTGCGCAACCGCGAAATGCAAATCGCGCACCTGCGCTCGATTCTCCCGGTCGAGCCTCTGGTGCTGAGTCCGTTCGATGCCGAGCTGTTTGGTCACTGGTGGTTTGAGGGCCCGGAGTTTCTGGATCTCGTGCTGCGCAAAGCCGCCTACGACCAGAGCGTCTTCCGTCTCACCACCCCCGGCACCTACCTTTCGGAAAATCCGACGCTCCAGATGGTTGCGCCCTCGCCTTCAAGCTGGGGCAACAAGGGCTACTGGGAAGTCTGGCTAGATCCCTGCAACGCATGGATTTATCCGCACCTGCATGCCGCCGCCGCACGCATGACCGCCGCCGCACGCACCCATGCGGAAACCCAATCCGCAAGCACCAACCGGATGCTCCGCCAGATGGCCCGCGAGCTTCTTCT
>JBBQRY010000334.1:0-2279 GCA_038214335.1 Chthoniobacterales bacterium | reverse complement strand
TGCCGCGAAAGTCGCGGACGAATCGCCCCACGCCGGATTGCCGCGCTTTGAGAAGCTGAGGGAGGACGAGTATTTTTATCCCGAAATTTCTTATCCCGACCCCAAGCAGGCCCGCAAAGAATTGGTCTGGCCGGAGGGAGTTCGGAGATTTTCCTACCGCAAGGGACCCGAACTGCCTTCCGGTGGTTCGCCGCGCGCCGACAACATCCAGCTCGCGTTCAACGTGCTGGCGCCCGAGGCGAAATGGCTGCTTTCCGCCGCGCCCGGCCTTCCGCCGCGCTTTAGCGTTTACCCGGACACCGACTATGAGTTTGCGCTCAACCCCGTCCGCGAGGATTACGGCGGAGGAACCGAGATCTGGAGGCTGACCGCCCCGGATCTTCCCCGTAAACACTTCTACCCGCGCCAGCCCAAAGCCAAGGGAGAAGGACCCGTGCAGGGTGGGAAGCTGGTGATCCGGCAGGACGGAAACACCCGCGTGATGGAAGCGGCCATCCCCTGGTCGGCGATGCCGGAAGTCCAGCGCGAATGGTTCGCAGGCCGTCCGGTGAAGTTCAGCTTTCGCGTCAATGATAACTCCTCCGATCCTCTGGAACTGGCCGCAGGTCGGCTCGTCTCGAAGCGCAACACGCTCGCTTTCCACGACGATTGGGCGTCACATTGGGCTAACGAGCTGGAGTTTTTTCTCGAAAAGTGACCATGACGGCCGCCTACGCCTTGCGACACAGCCTACCTGTTGAAAAGTTGGCTTGGATCTCTCGGAGGCAGGAGCCAACTATTTTGTTCGCAATTCGGCGATCCGGACGACGAGCTGCGTGCCATGGGGATAAGGCGTACAATCAAGGGTGAGTATGCCATGGCGGGCGTCCTGCGAGAAGGCAAGGCTTTCGTCGTTGTCAAGCCACCGGGCCGAAACGATTGATCGGTGCAGTCCGGCGATAGCCTGGGGTCCGGATTTTCCGCCCCCCACGGTGACATGCTCATTGCCACGGATCGTGAGATCAAAGGCAAAATAATAATACGACGTTCCTGCCTTGAGTAGAAAATCACGGCCCGTGGTGCGGATGCCATCGAGCGGACGAGCGTTTCTAAGGACATTTTCATAGAGGCCAACCCAGTCGCCGACCCGTCGCAGGGTCGCGGCCTCGTAGTCGGGGATGCCTCCCTGTGCGGTGGGGCCGACGTTGAGAAGGTAATTGGCCCCGGCTTTCCGGGTCAGCGCCAGATTCTCGATGATGTCCGGGGGAGACAAATACTTGAAGTCGCAAAAACTCATGCCCCATACAACGAGAAACCGTCGTGATGGCGTGTTGTCAGCGTGATGTAACGCATGCCGGCCTGCCGGGCGAGACGGGCCCATGCACGGGCATCGAAGTCCTCCGCGGTGAAGGTTTTTTGGAGGCTGTTGTAACGCGTTTTGGGAATCTTCCAGTTCATCATCGCCCACTCGCCCTTACCGAGTTGGGAGTAGAGTCCCCAATGCAAAAAGAGGCCGTACGCGAGTGATTCGAAACGGGCGATGCGAGGAAGCGGTACCGGGATCTTCATGGGTCGAATTGGAACAATCCGGGCTTTCTCAGTCCTATTCCAGGCCCACAATCACCTCCGGCCGCACATCTTTTTTCTTTAATGGCCGCAAACAATTTTTGGTCTCGGGCGGGTTTCATTACTTTCGAGTCCCGCGAAGTGATTGGGCAAGACGCTTGGAAGTCTTCAAAAGTGCCGGGGGAAACTGCGTGGCCGATGCGCTCCGGAGGTTCAATTGCTCCAGAAAACGAATCCCCTCAACGATTCGCTGACCATAGTTGTCTTCTTGCAGCGCCTGATGAAACAGGCGCTCCCGGAACAAATCCCAGTCATACTCACCGCCGACTCTCAAATCAGATTCCCTCGCGACCACGCAGCGGCGACCGGAGGAATGCATCACGAGCGAGAGGTCGCACGTGTTGAGCGCAGTGGAATGGCTTTCCGGCCCCACATTGCGGTAAATCGTTCCCCGCTCGAAGTGCAGGGTCATCGCGTTGCGATAGGCGTCTCCATCCTCAATGCAAAATGATGCAAAAATGCTTGCGTCCAGAGTCCCTCCAAATCTTGCGGTCACGATGGCGTTGTCCGCCGTGGGTCGTTGGGTTCGGATTCGCGATATTTGAACGCCGGTTACCTCCCCCTCGCCAAAGAGGTGGATGAGATCATTGACGACATAGATCCCCAGTCTCAGCAACGGAGCGGCGGCGCAGACCTGCAGGTTGTCATACCAGGTGCCATCAGGGGTCTCGCAA
>JBBQRY010000333.1:0-2292 GCA_038214335.1 Chthoniobacterales bacterium | reverse complement strand
TACAACACTCTGGGATTCTTAGCCCTGCAGCGCACCTACGCCGCGAGCCAAGGTCATCCCGCAGGCGTCGTGCAGGAATTTCGCGAAATGGTGCGGGTTCTGCATAAAGCGGGCATCGAGGTGATCCTCGATGTCGTCTATAACCACACCGCCGAGGGCAATGAACGCGGACCCACCCTTACCTTCCGTGGAATTGACAACAAATCCTATTATCGGACCGTGGCCAACGACGAACGATATTACATGGATTTTACCAGCTGCGGGAACACGCTCAACATGGTTCATCCCCATAGCCTTCAAATGCTCATGGACAGTTTGCGTTATTGGGTGACCGAGATGTTCCGATCTCTACGAGCACAGCGGTCGCCGTCCCTCCGCGAGCAATTTGCCTCAGCCTGCGAAGGTCAGGGATTGTTCAGAAAGTTGTGGGGAGACCGCAACTAACTTTACGAATGTGGTAGAAATGAGGGCATCCCTATAAAACGTCCGTCTCTGCCATGCCAATAACTGTTAAAAAAGGAATCCATCTGCCCGATTGCGATCTGTGGCTCGACCCGGATCGAAAGCGTGGCCTCGCTGCCGTCACCCACGCGCACAGCGACCACGCCGGCTGGCACGCGGTCACCATTGCGACTCCGGCCACATGCAGTCTCATGGCTGTCCGCAGAAAGAGGACTGGAGGCACGGTCCATGAGCTTCCCTTCCACCAACCCCACCAGATCTCCGGCAGCCAGGTGACCCTCCTGCCAGCCGGCCACATTCTCGGCTCAGCCCAGGTCTTTCTCGAAACCGAGGGCGGCAGCCTGCTTTATACCGGAGACTTCAAGCTGAGGCCAAACCTCACCGCTGAAAACGCCATCGTCGTCAAAGCCGACACCCTCATCATCGAGACAACCTTCGGGCTGCCCCGCTACCGCTTTCCCGCGGCGCAAGTCGTCACCAAAGAGATTGTGGATTTCTGCAAGACAGCCATCGAGGACGCGCGGACTCCGGTGCTGCTGGCCTACTCGCTTGGAAAAGCGCAGGAGCTGGCCGCCCGGCTTGGCGGCTCGGGGCTGCCCATTGCCCTGCATCCCTCGGCTTGGGAGATGAGCCGGGTTTACGCGGCCCATGGCGTGACATTTCCGGGCTGCGAGGTTTTTGGCCAATCGGAGATCGACGGGAAAGTGCTGATCTGGCCGCCCAACGCCCGCGCTGCACTCGCTAGGATTCCAGATGCACGAACCGCCATCGTGAGCGGCTGGGCAATCGACCAGAGCGCCAAATACCGCTACCAGTGTGATGCGGCGTTCCCGCTTTCCGACCATGCCGGATACGACGAACTGATCGAGTTTGTGGATAGGGTGCAGCCCAGAATGGTTTTCACCGTCCACGGATTTACGGAGGAATTTGCATGCGACCTGCGCCGGAGGGGTGTCGAGGCCTGGGCGCTTGGAGGAGGCAACCAGATGGAGTTCGGACTCGGGGCATAACGGGAGAAAATGACTCCGGCAAAGAAATGCTCAGAAAGGACGGCGAATCACCAGACCGAATATCCGCGTTTTAGCTTCCGAAACGTTCGATCTCGCCACGCACTTCCTCCTTGGTCTTGCCAAGGCGTGCTTGCATGCGGCCGAGCAATTCTTCCTCCTTGCCTTCCGCAAAGGCTAGGTCATCGTCCGTCAACTGACCGTACTTTTGTTTGAGTTTGCCTTTTATGAGGTTCCAGTTCCCTTTGATTTCGAGCTTTGTCATATGAGTGTAATTGGTTGATTTTACGTTCAAGGGAATATCGTTTCCGGGGCGGATTTTGGATGTAGGTTCATGAGATTATTGCGGAAACTTACGGCCAAGGGTGGGCTCGGAGAGGTTCATTGAAGTAATTCATGACCGACATTCCTGATTTTCCCTCCTCCGCTGTCACATCAATGCATGGAATCCAGTAGCGATTTTCAGGCGCTAGGTGCCTATCCGAAAGGTCAACTGCCGGACAGCCTCCGGGTATAAGAATGTTTTTGTGTTCAGGTCTGTGTGCAATCCATGGCGTCATCACGCTAATTCGAGCCTTACACGATGCCTTTCAGCTCTGAGATGGACGGGACTTTCATCTCGACAAAGTGCTCAGTGCCATCGTCGCGAAGGGGAACGGTCTCTCCGGAAAGTTCTTGTCCGTCGAGGAAGAGCGAAGCCTTCTCGTCCGAATCGGTGTCCAGACGGGTGATGGTGATGTGATAGACCGTCTGCCGATAGCGGTAGTGGAGTTTGAACGTCGTCCAGGTTTTTGGCACGCGAGGGGTCAGGCGCAATTGATCC
>JBBQRY010000332.1:0-2294 GCA_038214335.1 Chthoniobacterales bacterium | reverse complement strand
TTTCCCCGCTGCGGAATCCGATGCTGGTGGCCATTGTCATCGGCAGTGTGCTCTCATGGATTTATGTGCCTGAGTTCCTCGCCGTGCGGGCATTGGGAATGCTCCTGCTACTTGCTGCAGAGCCGTTGCTGGAATCCGCGTTCCTCAAGCCCGAGTCCTCCCGACTGCTGCTTGTTATGATCGCGTATGCATGGGTGATTGCCGGACTCTTTTTTGTGGGCATGCCCTTCCTTCTGCGCGACATCATTTCCTGCTTTGATCACAGCAGGATTCGTTATCGAATTGGTACCATGGCTGGACTGGTCTGGGGGCTGGCTTTGGTGATCGTCTCCTTCGTCTAGGTTCGCCGTCGTAGTTCGTCGTCCTATGACATCGCGTCTTGATTTCCGGCTCTTGGCTCGCGCATCGGATTCCGAGGCGAGGGCGGGGGTCTTTCGCACGCTGCACAACGAAGTGCTCACGCCGCTGTTCATGCCGGTGGGCACGCAGGCGACCGTGAAAGCCCAGTTGCCTCAGACGCTGGAGGATTCCGGCTCGCAGATCCTTTTGGCCAATACCTATCACCTCCTCCTGCGACCAGGGTTGGAAGTTTTTCGGCGCATGGGAGGGATTCACCGGTTCATGAGCTGGAACCGCTCCGTGCTCACTGACTCGGGAGGATATCAGATTTTTTCACTTCCGCATTCGCGCTCGATAACCGAGGAGGGCGCAGTTTTTCAGAGCTACATTGATGGACGCACCATCCTTCTGAGTCCGGAAGTGAGCATCGGCGCACAGGTGGCAATCGGAAGCGATATCATGATGGCGCTTGACCAATGCGTGGCCTCGACAGCCGACGAGCCGACCGCGCGGGCGGCCTTGGAACTCACCCACCGGTGGGCGGCCCGCAGCTTGGCCGCACGTGGGGATTCTCCCCAGGCAATGTTTGGCATTGTGCAAGGGGCGCTTTTTCACGAGCTGCGCCGTCGGAGTGCTGAAGGTCTGGCGGAGATGGAGTTCGATGGATTTGCCATCGGCGGGCTTGCGGTGGGCGAGAGGAAATCCGAGCGCGAAGATACCTGCGCGTTCACGGCGGGTCTTCTGCCTGCGGACAAACCGCGCTACCTGATGGGAGTCGGTACGCCTTTGGATATTTTGGAAGCGGTACACCGCGGGGTGGACATGTTCGATTGCATCATTCCCACCCAAGTTGCGCAGCGTGGTGGGGTCTTCACCTCGCGTGGTTACCTTCAGCTTCGGCGCGGGGTTTACAAGTTTTCCGACGAACCCCTGGACCCGTGCTGCGGGTGTCCGACCTGCCGCCGGTATTCGCGGTCCTATCTGCACCACCTCACCAAAACCCGTGAGACCCTCGGATGGCAACTCCTCGGCAAGCACAACATCTATTTCTATCACCAACTCCTGCGCGAAATCCGAGCCAGCATTTTGGCGGATTCGTTTACGGAACTCTACCGAGAGAAGCGCCTCATCCTGCATGAGGACGACATGGACAATCCGGTCATCGCGCCAGTTTCAAAAACTTCCCGACGCCACGTGCTCGGGCATTACGAGGTTCATACCGCCCGCGAAGGGTTTGCCAGCATCCGGCATGTCCAGTCCGGGGAGATCATGCACTCGCGCACGCCTCCGATGGAGGAGGCCAACCGGCTCTACATCGAGCAATCCCGGCTCGCCGAACTCCTTGCCGAGCCATCCGACGATCCGCTTGTGCTGTGGGATGTCGGACTCGGGGCCGCCGCCAATGCCATGGCTGCCGTGCAGGTCTATGAGCAAATGTCATGCCCTGGACGAGGGCTTCACATTGTGAGTTTTGAGAACGACCTAGATTCCTTGCGGCTGGCGTTACGCAATAATGATCAATTCCCCTACCTCCGCCACAGCGGACCCGCCACGATTCTAAAATCCGGCACATGGCAGTCGAAATCGCACCCGAATCTTACCTGGACGCTCGTTCCTGGAGATTTTCTAAACTCCCTCTCCGCAGCCCCTCTGCCGCCGGATGTGATTTTCTACGACATGTTTTCCGGAAAAACCAATGCCGGGGCATGGACGCTTGCATCTTTCCACCGCCTGTTTGCTTGCTGTAAAGGCCGCCCCGTCGGACTCTTCACCTACACGTGTTCCACCGCCTCGCGCGTCGCGATGCTCGCGGCCGGATTCCATGTGGCGCGCGGTCGAAGTGCCGGCGACAAGCTCGAAACTACGATTGCTCTCACGCCCGAGGCTGTGCGCGATCATCACGAACTTCTCGGAGCCGCATGGCTCGCCAAATGGCACCGCTCGAGCGCCCGTTT
>JBBQRY010000331.1:0-2351 GCA_038214335.1 Chthoniobacterales bacterium | reverse complement strand
TTTCAAATTGGCCTGGTGTCGGTTCCCAGACGAGGTCGGCGATTCCCTTGTTTTCCCAGCGCTTTCGGCTCACGGCTCGAATTTTGGCGATTTCGATCTGGCGTCCATTGGGCAGGAAGATGATTCCATTTTCCATGCGGGTGGTGGTGCGCAGGGATTTTAAGGCATAAATGAGAACGAGCCCCGCTCCTAGGAAAGCGATGCCGCCGAGAACCACTTGCGTGCTCAGTTCGGAGTCTGAGTGGAGTATTTTGGGAGTGGCTGCGCCCCATTTTCGTTCTTTGCGAGCGGAATCCCAAGCCTCCTTCAATTCCGGCGAGTCCTTTCCGAGGCGGTCCCTCATCTCAAAATAAACCGCCGCCTTTTCATTATTTTTGGGGTAGGCGACAAGGCCGTCATACGTGAACCATGCGCCCATGCCGGCAAGGGCCAGGCAAAAGATCAACATGCGTTGCTTCCATTCTTTGCTGATGATGGCGGTAACCGGTGTGCTCACAGGAAAAGTTTGGTTGCAAGGTAGAAGGGGGCCACCACGTTGGCAAGTTCTGCGGCAGTATTTCTTGCCTCCAAATATTGCCGTGCCGGCTTTTCGTCGCGGGAAATTGTTGTCGGGCGGGTAGGTTTCACCAGATTTCCGTTGTCAAGAAGCGGTGAATTCCGGCATAGTGCTCGGGTTGTGCTGGATCTCAAGGATGTCACATTATTTGTCGGCGATGGAGAGGACGTGCGTCCGCTGCTGGCCGATGTTTCGGTTTCCTACCCCAAGGCGCACTTTGGAGCGATCATTGGGCCTTCAGGATGCGGCAAAAGCACTCTGTTGAAGGTCATTTCCGGGATTGCTCCCGGCGACGAAGAGGGGGCCATATTTTGGAATGGACGGGATGTCGCGGAGGACGATTTTTCGCCATCCGAGATCGGGTATGTCCCGCAATTCAGCATTGCGCATGAGGAGTTGACTGTCCGCGAATGTGTTTCCTATGCCATGCGCCTGCGTGTGCGCGGGATCCATGGCGAGGACCTCAATGAAGCTGTGGGCTTGGTGCTGCTCGAGGTGGGTATGGCGGATTTCGAAGACAGCATGGTGAACGTGCTTTCTGGCGGTCAGCGTCGGCGTCTCGCGCTGGCCATGGAGTTGGCCAGCAAACCCGCCATGCTCCTCTGTGACGAGGTCACCAGCGGACTCGATCCGCAGTCCGAGGACGAAATTGTGCGGCTTCTTCACGGGCTGTCGCGGACGGACGGACGCATTGTGCTCTCCGTCACGCACAATTTGCGGCATGTCGAGCTTTACGATTCGGTGCTCGTTCTTTACGAGGGCGTGGTCGTCTATCACGGGCCACCCGAATTTCTCAGCCACTATTTCCGGGCCGAAGATGCGCTAGATCTGTATGCCCGCTTGGCCCTTCGCAGCGGAAAAGAATGGGCGCAGTCGTGGAAAAAGCACCGGCACGCGTTTACCGACAACCACAAAGAGCGCAAGTCGTCGAACCTGATCAGCTTTGACAGCCATGTCGATGCTGCCGCACCGGAACCCGCGGCTCCCGAACAAACCGGCACGCCCGCATCCACCGTGCCGGGGCCAGGCGCGGTCAGTCAATTCTCGACCCTCCTCGCGCGCCGACTCAAAATCTTTTTTCGTAACCGGGCGCAACTGGCCCTCCAGTTGGGGCTGATTCTCGGGTTTCCGATCCTTGTGGCGATTTTCGCATGGGACGGTCTGCCCGCCGTGAAAAACCTGAGCATGGGGCTCGGACTCGACGTCGTGCAACAGCTTGTCGAGAGCAAGAACTTCCTCATCCAAGCCAGCAAGATCGGGAGCCTCGTCTCCGGCATTGTCATGTTTCAGGTCATCCTGCTCACCCTCATGGGAGCGAATAATTCCGGACGCGAAATCGCCGCCGAGCGTCTCATTTTTGAAAAGGAAAAACTCGCGGGCCTGAGTCCGTTGAGCTACGTGGCCGGGAAAGCGGTCTTTCTGGCTTTTCTCGTGCTGGCCCAATCCCTGTGGATGGGACTGTTCGTCCACTACGTCTGCCAGTTTCCGGGCGACCTCGCGCCCCAGCTTCTCTTTCTCACGCTCGTCAATGCGGCCATGACCTCGATCTGCCTCGCAGTCTCTAGTTTCCTAAAGTCTGCCGAACAAGCTTCGCTGGTTTCGATTTACTTGGTCGGCTTCCAACTTCCGCTCTCGGGCGCGGTGCTGGCCCTCCCCGAGTTCCTTGGCTCGTTCGTGCGTCCGTTCATTGCCGCCTACTGGAGTTGGTCCGGGGTCCTCCAAACCCTCAAAGGCGAACGCTACTACGATATTGTCCAAATGGTCGTCCAGACCGCGCTTTCGCCATCCGGACTCT
>JBBQRY010000330.1:0-2362 GCA_038214335.1 Chthoniobacterales bacterium | reverse complement strand
AGGGGCGAACGCGGGCTTTCATCCTTCATCTTTCTTACTTTTCCCCAAAGAGGATGCGTCCGCATTGGGGGCAGGAGACGATGGATTTTTCGGCGCGCAGTTCCACGCTGGTTTGGGTGGTGACCTTCATGTGGCAGCCGGTGCAGACATCGTGTTCGAGGGCTACGACGGCGGCGGAGTTTTTCGTATGGAAGAGGCGCTGGTACCGTTCCAAGAGGTCTTCATCAATGGCTGCGGACGCCGCCTGACGCGTCTGCTCAAGATCGGTGATCCGGGAGTTTAGGTTGGCTTCTTTTTCGACCAGCCCGGCAATTTGCGCATCGTATTTTGATTTGTCTGCCTCGTGGGTTTGTTCGGCGGCGGCAATCGCTGGCTTCAAGGTCTCGGCCTCTTCCATGAGTTCGAGTTCCTGATCCTCAATGCCCGAGATCGCTTTTTCGACGGTCTCGATTTCATGGGCCAGCGCAGAAAATTCCTCGTTCTTGCGGGTCTGCATCTGCTGAGTTTTATACCGGTTCACCTGCTCGCGCTTCGAGGCGACCTCGACTTCCATGGTCTTTTTCTGCACTTCGATTTCCTTGGCTCGTGTGCGGGCGGCTTCGAGCCGCGCGGCCGCTTCAGCGATGAGTCGTTGTTTGGCAGCAATTTCAACGGGAACTGCCGCGAGCTCATGGCGGAACGAGCGCAGCCGCTGGTCTTTGTCCTGAAGGGTGAGAAGGTGTTCGATAGCCTCAATCATCCGCGCATCATGAGGAACTTCCGCCAATTTATCCAGCGGCAGTTTCATCAAGGTGCAAATTTTCGCGTTGCACCGGGGGCATCCTCTGAAATCTCCTCGCGCTCTGCGGACCAAGGTGGTAAGCACGGGCATGGAACTTTTGGAATGCGAATTGCCGGGAATCACGAAGCTGCGGAGTGGAAAAGTTCGCGAGGTCTTTGACCTTGGTGAAAACCTGCTGGTGGTGGCGACAGATCGCATTTCTGCGTTTGACTGCATCCTGCCGGACGCCATTCCTCATAAGGGCGAGGTCCTCACCCAGATGTCGGCTTACTGGTTTGAGACGTTGGATTTCGTTCCGAATCACTTCGTGACGGCCCATTTCAAATCCTTCCCCGCGGCTCTGCAACCGTTTCGAGATCAGTTGATCGGACGCTCGATGCTCGTGCGCAAGGCACGTCCGCTGCCCGTGGAATGCGTCGTGCGCGGATACCTCGCGGGATCGGGTTGGAAGGAATACCAGGAGTCCGGAAGCGTGTGCGGGATCGCATTGCCTCCCGGACTTCAGCAGGCCTCGCGTCTGCCGGAGACGATTTTTACCCCCACCACAAAAGCGGACGCCGGCCATGATGAGCCGATCACATGGAAGCAATGCCGCTCCCTGCTCGGTGACGACATCGCCCACGAAGTGCGCAACCGAGCGATTGACCTCTATGAAAACGGACGAGCGAAAGCCGCAGCGGCTGGCATCCTTGTCGCAGATACCAAATTCGAGTTCGGAATGGCGGGCGACGAGATCCTTCTCATCGACGAATGCCTCACGCCCGATTCCTCACGGTTCTGGCCTCAGGATTCGTGCCAACCGGGCGGCAGTCCTCCGAGCTACGACAAGCAATTTGTGCGCGACTACCTCGAAACCCTCGATTGGAACAAGACTCCGCCTGCACCAACCCTCCCGCCCGAAGTCATTGCCAAAACCTCCGCGAAATACATCGAAGCCTTCGAGAAACTCACCGGTCGCAAATTGACCGATTTTTCCTAACTGGCCTCCGAATTCCGTAGAGCGCATTCGACGGGATTTTCATACTTCAACCTTCATACTTTCTGCTCACGGCAGCGGAAATTGCGCCGTGAATGCGGTCACTTTTTTCCGCAGTGCGGCGAGTGCGGCATCGTCCGCTCTGGCTTCGAGGGCCTCGCTGATAAAGTCGGCGACCTGCATCATGTCTTCTTCTCCGAGTCCGCGGGTGGTCATCGCCGGGGTGCCGACCCGGATGCCGCCGGTCTTTGAGATCGGTTCGGTGTCGAAGGGAATGGCATTTTTGTTGACCGTGATGGCGGCCTTGTCGAGGGCGGTTTGGGCCTCGACTCCGTTGAGTCCCGCAGGGCGCAGATCCACGAGCATGAGGTGGTTGTCGGTGCCGCCACTGACGATTCGGAATCCGAGCATCGAGAGTCGTGCGGCTAGGGCTTTGGCATTGTTGACGACCTGCTTCGCGTAGTCCTTGAACTCCGGCTGCAGGGCCTCAAGCAGGCAAACAGCTTTGGCGGCGATGACGTGCATGAGCGGTCCACCTTGGATGCCGGGGAAGATGTGGGAGTCAATTTTCTTGGCGAACTCCTCGCGGCACATCACGAGCCCCG
>JBBQRY010000329.1:0-2365 GCA_038214335.1 Chthoniobacterales bacterium | reverse complement strand
ACCAACGAGTGATGGATCGCATCATCGACGAGATGCGGAAAATCTCACAGAAGCTCATCCTGCAAGCTCCGGATTCGACACCAATTTCCCTCCGCAAGAATCCTCCCAAAACCGCGTTAAGTTAGTGCCATTCGGGTCAGGCATGGTTTATTGATATTTCGATTTTTTTCAGCCACTGACGCCACCCCTTTTGACGTTTCAATCCCTCCACCATCTTCGACCGTCATTTCTCCCTCCGTCCCACCTCAGGAAGCAGCACGACCTCGAGTCCAAACATTGCTGCGGCGGCAGCCATGCGCCCATCGGCAGTCAGAATCCGGGAAGCGTGAAGCTGGCGAGCCGTGGCGATGTGAATCCCTTCCAAAGTGCGAAGGAATAGCGGTGGCGTCGAGTGAAGAGCGGTGTCAGCAATTTTTAACGCCAGATCAGCGACATCCCGTCCGAGAGGGGCAAGCACAAAGCGGCCCTTGCGGATATCCCCACGAAATTGATCGAGAATCTGCGTGGCTGAGCCTGATGCAAGTTCGCCCTTTGCCTCTTTGGCGTGGAGGGCGAAAATCATCTCATACTCCAAGATAGTGCTGCTCGTTAGCGGACCGTTTTCCTCAGATCCGAGAACAGCCACTTTCGCCGAAAGGGGCTCCGCCACGTAAAGGGGCAGAATGCACGAGGTATCCCAGTAGGACGGGTTCACCACCGATCCTTCCGCACTTCATCCAGCGCACTGGCGGAACTTGTTTCGCCGCACGTTCCCACACTGCCGCGGAGGAACGAAAGCTCCTCCATCCACCCGAGCGTGGAAGTCGTCGCCACCGGCACGATCCGGGCAGTGGGCTTGCCCCGAACGGTAATAAGAACATCCTCGCCCCGACTGGCAAGCTGGACCAACTCGCTCAGGCGAGTCTTCGATTCACGTAAAGTTGCAATCATGTGACCAATGTGGTTCCTTTCATAGATACTGTCAATCATCCCGTCAAAGGGGTCTTCCTTATTGACATACTGAATCGCTGCGTGGCCGCCGCCGGGTTGGTCAGGGTCGGCGATGGTTTTGACTTCAACGCTGTCCACGATCCAATTAAGAACTGAACCAGGACCGATACGCGGAGGGAGAAATTCCAAATTGCCTGCGGAAAGCCTTCGCGAATTGGGCAGGATCACGGAAACCGGTCGCGGCTGCCACCTCTTTGATAGATACGTCCCGGCCTTTCAGCAGTTTTCCGGCTTCAGATAATCGCACCTGATGTAGAAATGCGGCAGGGGTCATTCCCGTGCGTCGTCGAAACGCATGAGAAAACGCGCTGCGGCTGAGGTGAAAGGTCTTGGAAATTTGTTCAATTTTCGGGGGATTTGCGAGGTGCATGACAAGAATTTGCCTGAGTTGGAGAGCCCAGGGATGCGAGGGGGCCGCTCCGCTCCCGAGTTTTTCTAGGGAGAGCACCAGACGAAAGAGCGCTTCCTCGCGTTCCCAGGGGTCCTCAAACCTCCCACTGCAAACACCAACAAACAGCTCCTCAACCCTCGCCCGCAATGCCTGGGATTCCACCTCGGGCCAGACCCGGTTCAAGGGACGGATCTTTTTCACCAGGCGCTTCACAAAATCTGGATGATCCAACATGATCCAATAAAACGTCCAATCCGGCGACGCCGGCGGCAGCCGGTATCGGTGGGGGGAAGGAATCACGGCAGAAAACAGGGATCCCGCTCCCACGCGACTCCATCGACCCCGTGCACGAAAATGCCCCCAGCCTCCAAGGGTCAATTGAAGCATTACCAGAGGACGTTCCCTGTCCCCGCTCCGCTTTAATCCATCCCAGTCGTAAACTCCGTCCTGCGTCCGGGTCTCCAGCCCCACATCGATGCTTCCGGCCCCGTCGCCGGAACAATGATTAGTGATTCTGGCCCTATAGATGGAATCGAGTGGTAAATATTGCATTTCCAAAAGGCTTCACATTTTAACTCGTCTTTGCACGCAAACACAAGACAAGGGGCTGGTTTTTTTCGGGGCAAGCCCAAAGAATCGATTCCATGAGCAAGACCTCCAAATCCCCCGCAAGTCATCGCCTGTCACGAAAATCCTCCCTTCGCAAAAATCCGCTGCGCATCGCGGTGATTGGAGCCGGCTCGATTGGTTTCACCCGTAAGCTCATGCAGGACATTGCGTCGGTCCCCGAAATGGCCGATACGGTTTTTGCCTTTACCGACATCTCCGAAAAGAACCTGAAAATGGTCGCTTCGTTATGCAGCCGGGATCTGAAGTTTAACCGCCTGCCCGCCCGGGTCGAATCCTCGACGAACCGCTGAGCGATGCTGCGGAGTGCGGATTACGTCGTTTGCTGTATTCGTCAGGGAGGATTGGAAGCCTTCC
>JBBQRY010000328.1:0-2372 GCA_038214335.1 Chthoniobacterales bacterium | reverse complement strand
CGGTAGCTCCAGCGGGCGCGATCAAGCTGGATCGCCAAGGCCTCAATCCGCCGGGCCAGCACCGCCAGTTCGTCACTCCCTTGGAAGTCTAGCTCCAAGGGCAACGTATCTTTTTTTTCTTCAACTTTTTTCGTGAGATCGCGAATGCGGTTGAGAATCGTCCGCTCGAGCAGTAGCCACATCACCAGAAATAGTGTGCCGCCCGCAAGGGTCAGAATTGTCAGGAAAACCTGCACGGCTTGGAGGCCTTCAATGTAGAGCGGGCGTCCTTGGGTGAGCTGGATCTGACCGATGGGCAGACCGTTGATACCGCGCATGAGGATGTAGCCCCGGATTTCGTTGGTTCCGGTCGCCTTCACAAAAAATTCGTTCCGCGTGAGCAGTGCCAGCAGTGCCTCGTTTCCATCCCCTCCGATGCTCACCGAGCGCAGCGGCTTGAATTCCACCTGCGCACCAAACATCCCCTCCAGAAAGGCGAGGGATTCGGAATCAAAAATTCGTCCGCCTGCAAGCCGTCCGCCATCCCCCGTTTGCAGGCAGGTAATCGCCGTGAGCGAGTCTCCCATCACGATAAATCCGCTCTTAGGAAATTGCTTCACGGGAATTTCTGAAAGCCACTTCGGCCATGGTGTCGAGGACTGGAAATCCGGGGAAACGGAGGCATCGCGCAGCACGGTGTGCTGGATCTCCCCGGCGGCATTGGCCGTCGAGAGGAAATCCAACTGCATCGCGATGAGTTCAGAAGGGGGCGCCGGGACCACGGGCTCTCCAGTCTCGGGCTTGTTGCGGTGGAACCAGTCTGCCACCGAGATCTCAATGGGACGGGTTTCGCGTCCGAGCATGAGCGAGAACCGCTGAAGCGAGGCAATCATCTCTTGGCGCTCGGTCTCTCGGAATTCGTGGAGAATAATCCTGCCGGTCAGCAGGACGACCGCGCCACCGAGCAGCGCGGAGAAAACCACAAAGAGGAGGAGGGCCTTCGAGTAAACACTCTGGCTCGGAAGCTGGAGGATGCGGGAGACGAGTCCCTTGCGACGGCCACGTTTTCCCGGCGCTAACCGCAGTGGCCTTCCTTCGGCCATGGCGTTCAACGCGGTGCCGAAGCGGCGGGCGGTTTCTTTTGGGGAAGGATCACCTTGCTCAGATTAAAGATGGGTCCATAAATCGCATACACCAGACTTCCCACAATGAGCCCCATCATCACCAGCACGATGGGTTCAAGGATTTTGTCAATCTGACTGGCAATGAGATCGAGCTCCTCTTCGTAGTCGGTCGCAATCTCGTCCAGCATCTCATTGACCCCGCCGGTTTCCCCCGCCATTTGGACGACAGCGGCAATCGTCCGCCCATCTTGCCCCAGCCGATGGGACTCCATCAGGAAACTTTCCGGCAGGGAAAGCCCGTCAGCAATGTGATCGCGAACGGTGAGGTAAAACCTTTCAAATTCCACATGGTTCGAGCTCTTGGCGGCGATCTCCAGCGCGGTGCCAATCCGCACGTTGGCGTGCAGGAGCAGTGCCAGACACCGGAAGCTCACCATCGCGGCAGACTTGCGCACAATATTTCCGACTGTCGGCATGTGTGTGATTGCAATCTGCACATTCGGAATCCGGTAAATTTTCGGCCAGTATTTGAAAAACATGACAAGCGCAATCACCGGAAGGGCCGCCATCCATGGCTGTTTCAGAAGGATATCCGAAAACCCCATGAGCACCCTGGTGGCGATGGGCAGGGTGGCATTCATCGACACGTAGAGCTTGGAAATCGCCGGAATGAGCGTGAAGGCCATGATGATCACCACCCCCACCGCCAGCACGAGAACAATGCTCGGGTAAATCAGCCCGCTCCGCAGCTTGCGCAGAATCCTAAGCGATTTGTTGCGCCCTTGGGCAATCTGCTTGAAGACCGCATGGATCTGGCCGCTCTCCTCACCCGCCCGGATGAGGGCCACCACGTCCTCGGTGAAAAGATCCGGGTGCATCGCGAAGCAATCGCTCATTTTATCCCCGGAGAGAATGTGGTGCGCAATATCCGCCACGGCACCCCGGTAGCGCGGCGACTTCAGCCGCGCGGCCATCAGCTCAAGGCTCTTGATCGTGCTGATGTTGCGCTCCAGACACCGCGCCAAGCCGCTGAAAAGCGACACCGTTTCGTCAAGGCTCGGCTTCTTTGCCGTCGCTCGCTGGACGGCCTCATCGATGCCAATGACGTCCGTGACCAGTGCCGACTCGTTGGGGGCTTTGCCGGCACCGAGCACAGCCTTGGTATCGTCGTCTGTGTCCACGATGATCTCCGTGGATTTCGATGTGTAAATATTTGTAAGGACAACTTTTTTGAGCATGTCTTGGTACCCGGGAGGGTTGCTCGGAGAC
>JBBQRY010000327.1:0-2428 GCA_038214335.1 Chthoniobacterales bacterium | reverse complement strand
GGTTGGCGATTGTCTCATCCCGGCTTTTTAGTTCGGCATGCAGCATGGCAGCCATGAATGCGTCGTAGTCGGCAAAGCCCAAGCTCTGCAACGCCGAGAGCATTTTCTCTGTTGCGAGGTCCATGCCGGTATTGGCACTATCGCCACGATCTGCGGCTTCTTGTTCGATCCGGCGCATGTCGCCATAGACGGTTTCAACAATAGCCCATATTTCGCTGGTTGGTTTGAATCTGACGGATAAGTAGCTTTCGGGCAGCGGGGTCAGGAGGGCTACCACCCAGTAATAGCGGCCGTCGGCTGCCATGTTTTTGACGTAAGCTGCGACAGATTTCCCCTCCTTCAGATAGGCCCAGACGAGACGAAATGCCGCTTGCGGCATATCGGGATGCCGGATGATGTTGTGCGGACGTCCCTCCATTTCTGCCCAAGAGTAGGCGCTGATCCGTGTGAAGACCCCGTTGCTGGAAAGGATGCGGCCCGACAGATCCGTCGTGGAGAAAAACATCTCCTCCGGTTGGAAGTCGCGAGGTAAGTTGATCGGCGTTGGTTTTTTCATCCGAGAGAGCCTTCGAGTGGGAGATGGAAGGTGAAGACGCTGCCCTGGTCCACGGTGGATTCAAGGCTGATCGAGCCACCCATGGCTTGGGCGAGGCGCTGCGAAATCGTGAGACCGATCCCCGTGCCTCCGAAACTCCGGTGAAGGGTGGAATCCACCTGCGTGAACGGCTCGAAGACAAAATCCAGCATGGTGTCCGAGATCCCGGGACCCGTATCTTCGACGGAGAATTCGATCACCGGTCGCCCGGCATCGGCGGCGAGGGAGATACGAAACTGGATCGATCCTTTCGCGGTGAATTTGACGGCGTTGCCGAGGAGATTGATGAGGATCTGGCGGAGCCTTCGGGCATCCCCCTGGATCGTGGCCGGCACATCGGGCGCGCTCTCGCAGCGGAATTCCAAGCCCTTGTCGAAAGCGGCCTTGCGAACCGAAAGGCAGGACGACTCGACCACCTCACCAAGGACGACCGGTGCGGACTCGAGCATGAGGCGGGCGTTCTCGATGCTGGAAAAATCCAAGATGTCATTAACGAGGCTCAGGAGGTGCTGTCCGCTGTTGGCAATCGTTTTGGTAAACCCCATTTGCTCGGCATCCAGCGGGGTTTCGGCCAGGAGTTCGGTGAAGCCCAGGACCCCATTGAGCGGGGTCCGCAACTCATGGCTCATCACGGCAAGAAACTCGCTCTTCGCCTGCGTGGCAACCTCGGCTTTCACGGCAAGCTCCTCGGCACGCTGGAGGCTGCGCCTGAGTGCCTCCTCCGCCTGCTTGCGCGCGGTGATGTCAAAAAAGTCCACGGCAATCATCTGCGGGGCTGTCTGGAACACCTTCACCTCATAGCAGCCGTTGATCCGCTCGTCCTGATAGGAAGTCTCGAACGACTGAGGCCCGATCTCGCCACGCGCCACCCGCCGATACATTTCCGGATATTCCGTGTGGGCGAAGTTGGGGAAGGCCTCCTCGATCGTCTTGCCAATAAGCCCTTCGTGCGGGACGCCGATGATCCGCTCTGCCGCCGGATTAGCCCCCTTGAGAATCAGCCCCCCGTCGGCTTCGAGACTGAAGAAAAACATGCCCGCCGGGGAGGATTCCACGATGCTGCGGAACTTCTCCTCGGACTCCTCCTTTTCCCCCCGGATCAGGCGGTTCGCCGCCTTGATCTTCGCCATGGCCCGGATTTGCGCGATCAGTTCTACCTCGTCCAGCGGCTTATAGATAAATCCTTCGGCTCCCTCGTTTACGGCCTGAAGCCGGGTTTTTCGTTCTGTCTTTAAGGCGGTCAGAAAGATCACCGGGATGACACTCAAGCGTTCGTCGGCCTTCAGCGTGCGGCAGACTTCAAACCCGTCCATGCCAGGCATGATAATGTCGAGCAGGACGACATCCGGGTCCGCACTCCGCGCCAGCGCGATGCCATCCGGTCCGTTCATGGCGGTCAGGATTTCGGCCTCCGGCATCACGTCCGCCAGCACGGCCCGGAGCGTCGTCAGGTTGTCCGGCTGGTCGTCAATAGCGAGAATTTTCATGGGAATTTTTTTTAACCACGGATTTCACGGATTTCACGGATAAAGCATTTGAAACAAATGACCTGGTCTGTTTTTCATATTCCTGTCATCTGTGGGTGAAATGTTTTTATGCGGTGAGTTTTTCCGCGATGGTTTTTAGGAGTTGGTCGGCGTCGATGGGTTTGGAGACGTAGCCGTCGAAGCCGTGGGCGAGGATTTGCTCGCGGTTGCCTTTCATGGCGCTGGCGGTGACGGCGACGACCGGGATGTGGCGCAGGGCGTCATCCGCCCGGAGGGCCGCGAGCGCGGCGATGCCGTCCATGACGGGCATCGCAATATCCATCAGGATGAGATCGGGCAGATGCCG
>JBBQRY010000326.1:0-2511 GCA_038214335.1 Chthoniobacterales bacterium | reverse complement strand
TGAATTGCTCAAAAAAATTCTGCCGAGGTCCTCCGACAACGCCACGAATTTCTAAAAGGCCAACTGAAAGAATTGCTGACTCCCGAACAATTGGAGATGTGGTCCAAGCGCAAAGAGGCGGAAATGAAGACTCAGCAGGAGCTGATACAGCAGTTTCTGCCGAAGTAAACGGTGCCTCCCCGCGAGCAGGTTCAGACTTCGTTCAGTTTGGCGTGAACATCTTTTCGAGAGTGAAATTATTGACAAACAAGTAGGAATCCTTACCCTGTTGGTATGAATGCAATTCTTTCTGAGAAGGGACAAATTACGATTCCCAAATCGATTCGGGATGAATTGGGTTTGATCCCGGGCTCGATTCTCGATTTTTGCGAAGAGGAAGGACGGATCATTGGGCGAAAGGTCGTTCACAATCATCCGATTTCGTCATGGCGGGGCAAAGGTCGTCTTCCGACCGGAGGAAGTGTTGACGACTATCTTAACGTCCTGCGTGAAGGCAAATGAAGACCGCTTTGGATTCCAGTGTGATCTTGGATGTGCTGACGAATGATTTCCGTTGGGCCGACGCATCTGAGGCGGCTCTCAAGCTGGCGTTTGCCAGTGGGCAGCTCATCGTGTGCGAGTGCGTGCTGGCCGAAATCACCCCGGTGCTGGTTCCCGGCGACATGGAGTTATTTTTCTCGGATTGGAATATTCTTTTTGTGCCATCCTCGCGCGAATCCGCGTTGCTTGCCGGTGAGATGTTCACACGGTATTTGAAACGGGGAGGTCAAGCGAAGCGCGTGCTGCCGGATTTTCTGATCGGCGCACACGCCCTCCATTCTGCGGGAAGGTTGCTGGCCAGGGATCGCGGATATTATCGAGACTACTTCTCTGGCCTGAAAGTCATTGAGCCATAGTGTCCGTCGGGAACCCACTATCCGATTTCTGCAAAAACGTTGGCGGAACGATTGACACACTTGACGGAAGCCGGAGAATCCTTTGCCAACCCATTTCTCACAGACCACTATGAAAAAACTTTTCCTTCTGCTCTCTGCCCTTTTTTTGGCGGGCTGCGTGAATCCGATCAATCCGCTGGGGAAATTTGATCCGACGCCGAAAGTCTCTGGAGCGATTCCGGTGCCGCGGGCTTCCGAGAAGTTTGCATGGGGGATTTCGACGGCCAGCTACCAATACGAGAACCCGGATGTCGTGCCGGATTCGAGCAAGTATTTCTCGACCGACTGGGATGTGTTGGTCTCGGAGAAGAAGGCACCACCGCGCGGGAACGCGCTTTTTACGTGGTCGGATTTCGACAAAGACCTTGCGGCGCTGAAGAAGATCCGTCCGACCCACTATCGGTTCAGCATCGAGTGGGCGCGGGTTGAGCCCAAGCCGGGGGTGTATAATGAAGCGGCGATTCGCGAGTATGTGGGGATGGCCCGCAAGCTGCGCGAGGCGGGGATCGAGCCGGTGATCTGCCTCTGGCATTTCACCTTCCCGGACTGGCTCTACGACAAGAAGAACCCCGGCCAGTCGAACTGGCTGCATCCGCAGGTGCGGGAACGGTGGAATGCGTATGTGGATAAGATCGTTCGCGCCACGGCCCCTTACACGAACTACTACGCGCCGCAGAATGAGCCGAACGGGCAGATCACGACAGCCTACATTGTCGCGCAGTGGCCGCCGGCCATGACGCTCGCTTTCGGCCATTACTGGAAGGCGATTGAGGCCAGCACCGGGATGTTCCGGGATGCGGCGGCGGGGATTCGGAAGATCAAACCGACAGCAAAAGTGATGAGCGTCGAGGCGCTCCCGTGGTGGGAGCGGGCTCCGCTGGACCCCGGCGGACTGATTTACAACACAATGATCCATGGCAACACCGACCACCTCGACCGGATCTACGACGTGTGCGACATCCTCGGCATCAACTACTACTACTCGCAGGCTCCGGGTCCGATTTCCCTTCTCGCGGGACCGTCGCGGCGTGGCACAAACTTCACGATGATGGGCTGGCGGATTGATCCCCATGGGCTTTACAAGGAGATCCAGCGGGTTGCCACCCGCTACGGGAAGCCGATGATGATCACCGAGAACGGCATTGCCACCACCGAGGATTCCAAGCGGCAATGGTATATGGACAACCACCTTGCCGCCATCGCTCAGGCGATCCGCGATGGCTACGATGTGCGCGGCTACTTCGCATGGTCGCTGGCCGACAACTACGAATGGCACTACGGGTTCAAGTCCACTTTCGGACTCTCCACCATGGAGCCCGTCACCAAGAACCGCATCCTCAAGCCATCCGCCCACTGGTTTGCGGAAATGATCCGAACCCATCCGACCGTCGGCTCCGTGAGCCGGATTCCGCCAAAAAAATACTTCAAACCCTGATCTGGGCGCATCTCCGAAAAGTGCAAACAGGGAGAACAGGCGTCTCGCCTGTTTGGTGACTGGCTATTGTCTGCGGAGTCTCCACTCCCCACAGGCGGGACGCCTATGCTCCCTGACCTTCCATCGCCGATTGCACTTTTC
>JBBQRY010000325.1:0-2530 GCA_038214335.1 Chthoniobacterales bacterium | reverse complement strand
ACCATCATCTTCGACCGGCTCGATGAATCTCAAATTGCCTAGATGCCGGGATTGGCGCGGAGGAATTTCTTCAAATTTGGGAGGACGTCAGATCTGCGACTGGCAATTGGTCGGTTGTGGCAAAGCAATGTGGAGTTCCGGATGGCGTCGTCCGAACAGTTCGCGAGCGACTGAAACGCATCGAGCGCGAATGCTCCGGTCGTTCTTGAAACGTCCGCCGGTTTCGGGGAGGATGGCGGCTGGATGAACATATTGATATTGGGAGCCGGCGAGATCGGGTTATACATGGCCGAGGAACTGGCGGCGCGGAATCACAACATCTGCGTCATTGAATCGAATGAGGCGGTCGCCGAAACCGTGAGCGACAAGCTGGATGTGCGCGTTGTGATCGGCAATGGCGCGGCGGCCAGTGTGCTCGAAGAAGCGGGCGTCTCGGAATGCGATGTCTTCTTCGGACTCTCGAGCGCGGACAATACCAATGTCGTTGCGGCTTCGATTGCGCGGCCTCTGGGTGCTAAGAAAACCATTGCCCGCATCCGTTCCGACATCCAACAGGATCAGTGGCTGTTTGATTTTCGAAGTCATTTTGGAGTGGACCATCTGTTCAGTTCCGAGCGCATCGCGGCAATTGAGCTCGCAAAACATATCCGCAATCCCGACTGCCTCATCGTGGAAGAAATCGCGCGCGGACGCATCGAGCTCCAGCAGAAGATCATTTCGCGGCGCACGCCGGCCTGTGGACGAGCGCTGCGGGATCTGGACCTTCCGGCGCGCGTGCGCGTGGGGTCGATTCAACGTGCGGATCAGGTTTTTATTCCCGATGGGGAGGCGGTATTGGCCGCGGGAGATGTGGTGACGCTGTTTGGGGCGACAAACCTCCTCTCGCAGGCGGCACCGCTTTTCCGGCATGAAGCAGGACTCACGGACGAGCCCAAGGTGGTGATTTTTGGCGGCGGACAATACGGCCTTGCGCTGGCTCAAATGCTCGAGGGCGGGCGGTTTCGCACACGGATTTTTGAGAGCAGTGCCAAGCGCTGCGCGCTGCTTTCCAAGCTGCTCCAGAACACGACCCTCATCCATGCCGACGGCACGTCGATGGCCCAGCTCCGGGAAGAGCAGGTCGGAGAGGCGGACTTCTTTGTGGCGGCAACTTTGCAGGACGAGGACAACGTGATGACCTGCCTCCAGGCGAGGGATCTCGGGGTCCGGCATTGCATCACACTCATTCACCGCGCGGATTATGCGGATGCCGTCACGCGCGCCGGGGCCCGCCTTGGGATTCTTGGGGCGGTGAGTCCTCGTGTGGCCACCAGCCGCGAGCTGATGCGTTTCACTGCCGGAGACCGCGCCGATACGCTGGTCACCCTCAATGGCGGGCTGGATGTCATTGAATTCACAGTGCCCGAAGGCAGCTCGCTGGCGGGTCACTCCGTGCTGGAAACCAAGTGGCCGCGTGGCAGTATCCTCATCTCGCTCACGCGTGGCTCTTCGGCCTCCGTCCCCGCCGCAGAGGATGTCCTCCAAGCTGGCGATGTCGTGGTGGCCATGATCGCCCCCGAGGCCCGACGCGCCTTCAACCAACTCCTTCGCTGACCCGGTGAATTACCGTCTTCTCTGCAAAGTGCTCGGACTCCTCGTGGTCCTTGTCGCGGTCTCGCTTCTGGCCTGCGAGTTCTATGGGTTTTTCCTCGACCATCCGGGCCGCACCGGAACGCATGATTTTGCCTTGGTAAAATCCTTCGGAATTGCATTTTCCATCGGTGCGGCACTCGTCTTCTTCGGACGCGGGGCTGGACACGAAGTCCTTCGTAAAGAGGCCATCGCCATTGTCGGGTTGGGTTGGTTGCTTTGCACGGCAGTTGGTGCTTTGCCGTATCTTTTCACCACACCCGCCCTCGACCCCGCTGCCGCATTTTTTGAATCTGCCTCCGGGTTCACCACCACAGGATCAACCGCCATTGCGAATCTCGACGTCTATCCGCGTTCGATCCTGCTTTGGCGGGCCGCCACCCAGTGGCTCGGCGGCATGGGAATCCTTGTCCTCTTCGTCGCGCTGCTTTCGTCTCTGGGCGTCGGCAGCAAGGCGCTCTTCCGTCACGAATCCAGCGCACAAATCGGCTATGGCGTGCATTCCAGAATCCGCCAGACCGCACTCGGCCTCTGGGCACTTTACACGGCCTTCACCATGATCTGCGTTGCGGGACTCACCGCATTTGGGATGTCCTTTTACGATGCCCTGCTCCACAGCTTTGCAGCGATTTCGACCGGGGGGTTCAGCCCGAGAAATGAAAGCATCACGTTCTACGCCCATCCCGGCATCGACGCATGGCTCTGCATTTTCATGTTCCTTGGCGGAGCCAATTTCCTGTTGATGGTCCGCGTGCTGCGGCGCGATATTGCGGGACTGCGGCGCGAGGAAGAGTTCCGCACATATCTTTGGATTGTGGTGATCGCAACGCTCACGGTGGCGGTGGATCTCATGATCCGGCAGGCCGTGCCTCTGGGCAAAAGCCTTCAATGGAGCTCGTTC
>JBBQRY010000324.1:0-2574 GCA_038214335.1 Chthoniobacterales bacterium | reverse complement strand
CACCCCTCAAATTGAGAGCATAACGAAAACATCATCACTCCACGCTTCTACGGACTCCCTGCCCATCCGTCGAGTGCGAACACGCGCAACACAGACAATTTCCGGCGCAGACGGCAACTCCGCCTCGGACGAAAAACTTTCCACGCTTGCCGCCCATCGTCGCTCCGTGCAATCTCCCCCCCTCTATGATTCGCCACGACTCCCGCGCCTCCACCGAACTCCGCCGTATTGAAATCCTGCCGGGAATTGCCCCGCATGCCCAGGGGTCCGTGCTCATCGCCTTTGGCAATACGCGAGTGATTTGCGCGGCCATGATCGAAGACTCGGTCCCTCGCTGGATGAAAGAACAGGGCGTGACCGGCGGATGGCTCACCGCCGAGTATTCGATGCTTCCGTATTCCACGATTTCCCGCAAAGCCCGCGAATCGACGCGCGGGAAGCCCGATGGTCGGGGCACCGAAATCCAGCGCCTGATCGGACGCGCTCTCCGGGCGGTCGTCGATCTCGAAAAACTCGGCTCGCGCACACTTTGGGTGGACTGCGATGTCCTCCAAGCCGATGGCGGAACCCGCACCGCAGCCATCACTGGCGCAGCCCTTGCCGTCGAACTGGCCTGCCGCTCGCTCGTGAAGCAAAAAAAGCTGGCCGCTGTCCCGATCAAGAACCGGGTAGCCGCCGTGAGTGTGGGCATCGTGAAAGGCGAAGTGCTCGTCGATCTCGACTACCTTGAAGACAAGGATGCCGAAGTGGATATGAACGTGGTGATGACCGACCAAGGCGATTTCGTCGAGGTTCAAGGCTCGGGTGAGGAATCCGTCTTCAGCTCCTCCCAACTCGAATCCATGCTGGCCGCCGCAAAAGGAGGAATTGTCAACCTGCTCGAAATCCAAGCCAAGGCCTTGGAGGAGACTCCGACGGCCTGACGCGGCACAGCGCGGATGCCCCCGCGCCTATTGCGATGCGCTGGGTTTCGGCGGCATGAGGGCACTGAACCCGACTTGGCTGATCCCCGCTTCGCGGCAATAATCCAGAACCTTGAGCACCCGTTCGTAGGCGACGGTGCGATCCGCCCGCACGACAACGACTTGCGAAGGCTGCAGCTTCACAAGCTGGTCAAGCATCGCCACAAGCTGCTCATCGGAAATATCCCGCTGGTTGACATTCATTCCGCCATCCGCCCGCACATTGACAATCACCGGAGTCGGCGAAGGATTCCGCGGCGCGGAAGAACTTGAGGTCGGAAGCTGAATGCCGACATCCGACTCAATCCGGGCCGTGGACCATGCCACCAACATGAAAATCACCAGCACCATCAGGATGTCCACAAACGACGTGACGTTAAAATACAACGGTGTCGAACTGGCCTGTCCGGTTTGGAATTTCATGGTGTGCGAAAAAAACGTGGGCAGTGAGGGGATCGAACCCCCGACCAATAGTGTGTAAAACTACCGCTCTACCGCTGAGCTAACTGCCCGAAAGTGTTGGTGTGTCATCCGCGTGACGGAAAGGATGTTACCGCACCGGTGGATTTTATTTGCGGTAGAAGGTAGCAGGTCGTCCGACATGGCACAAACTCAAAAGTATGGATCTTCAAGCCGCGCGGCGTGAGGCCCGTGATCACCTGCGCTCAGGCAATCGAATAGACAAATCGGCGGCAAGGCGAACGGTTGTAGATTTTGTGTAACTATTCAGGTGTGTTGACCTGATTCTAGGAGAGACGGCATGAAGGGTTTGCCGAGAGCGGCTTGGAAGCAGGCTTCCCAGAGGTTAAAGCCCTGTTTGCGGCAGGTGGATAGATAGCCGCGAATGCGGGCGAAGCATCGGGCACCGTCGAGGGTTCGGAAGCCGCCGGAGATCTTTTGTTTGACTTTGATCATGCGAATGTCTTGTCCGCCTTGGTTGTTGGTGAAGGGGACATTCGGATCAAGCAGGAAGGCGAGGATGCAAAGGTCGTAGTCCTCGAGGCGGTCGAGCAGGTTGGTGGCTTTGTCTTGTTTGGTGCGCCCTTGTCCTGGCAGGCGTCGGGGATGGCGCTGGCGACCCCGGCTCACGATGCGCCGGTATTGTCGGTGGGCTTGCTCGAAAACATCCTCCTCTAAACCATCCCGGGCGCGGGGGTCGCTTTTCCAGTTGAGCAGGAAGCCGCTGAGTTGATCGGCCCAAATTTCGCCGCATTGTTCGAAGAGGAACTTCAATTCGCGCAGGAGGTGTTGGTTGCAGAGGGCGTGGAGGGCGTCGTATTTGAGGTAGGGTTTCCAGAAGTCGTGGATGAGCCAGAAGCAGCAATGGGGCAGAACACCGAGGGCGTCCATGGCCTCGACCCCACGGTTGGCATGCACACCGAAGAAGGTCAGTAGCGAGGTAGAGGCGACATGGAGCCAATGCAGTTTGCCCTGCACGCGCAGGCCGCTTTCGTCGGCGTGGACCGCCGCCGATTGGGTAATGGCTGGGATGATGGCCGCTTCCACCGGAGCGAGAGCTTCGTTGGCCCGGGCGTTGATGGCGACGAGGGTTGCCGCGCTGAGAGGCTGGCCGAAGAGATCTTTGCAGAGCTGGCGCAGGCGCTCGAAGGGT
>JBBQRY010000323.1:0-2584 GCA_038214335.1 Chthoniobacterales bacterium | reverse complement strand
CACGCGAACACCTCCCCTGCTTCTCGACGTGGGCGGAGAGCGTGAATACGCTGTCAGCCATTTGCCGGATGCGCTCCGGGCGGAAAGCGACGTGCCCGTCCAACTGCGGCAACTCGGAGCCGCCGAAGAGACCCGTATCGTGGTCTATTGCTCGGTCGACTACCGTTCGGCGCTCCTCGCGCAAAAACTCCAAAAGGCAGGATTTACCCATGTCCGCAATCTGGAAGGTTCGATATTCGCATGGGCCAACGCGGACCGCCCCTCGTCAACGCAAGCGGCGCGACCAGCCGAGTCCATCCGTTCAATACCCGCTGGGGCCGATACCTCGATAAATCGAAATGGAGATGGGAGCCTGAAATTTCGGCCAAACCGTAACAGGCTCACGCTATGCTCCAAATTCTCTGGGATACTCGCGGATACTTCTTCTGGCTGCTCGTCATTTCGGCGGGCTGCCTGATCGCGGAACGCATTCGTCCCTGGCGGTACGGGCAGAAACTGTTTCGCCGGGAATTCTTGCAGGACTTGTTCTGGCTCATTTTCAACGGCCATTACTTCGGCGTGCTGTTCGCATATGTGACGGCATTCCTGGCGCAGGCAGTGTGGCCGGTCATGGATGCCGCGAAATCTTGGAATCTGCTCGGAGGCCAGCCGATTCTCGTGCAGGTGCTCGTCTATTTCCTGCTCAAGGATTTCCAAAAAAAAAACTCGTGAGCCGCCTCGTCTCTCCGTTTCGGAAAACCCCAACCCGGAAAGAAACGCCATAGTCGTCTTTATGGCCGGTTCCAGATGAAGATATTTCCTTCCACTCCTCAGCCTTTGGACGCATAGACCGCCGCGTTCTCTGATCGACTGACGCTTCGGTCTAATACCATCGCGATTGACGACGGCATCGCCATGGGCCACGACGGGATGCTTTACTCCCTGCCCTCCCGCGAAGTCATCGCCGACAGCGTGGAATTCATGCTCAACGCCCACAAGGCGGACGCCATGGTCTGCATCAGCAATTGCAACAAAATCACCCCCGGAATGCTCATGGCGGCCATGCGCCTGAATATTCCAGCCATTTTTGTTTCCGGCGGACCGATGGAAGCCGGCGTGGTCGGGGACAAGAAATACGACCTTGTGGATGCATGGTTATGGGGGGCGACCGCACCGTGCCGGACAGCGTCCTTGCGGAGGTCGAGACGCATCGCCCGGTAGTAGGAGTGCCGGGTGCTCTGGGAATCATGGCGCAGCGCCAGCAACTCGGCATACCGCCGCATCGAGTCATACGGGTGGTCGTAGGTGAGCGGATCGGGCAGGTTGCGCCCCGCGCGGGTGTTGATAATTGCGTGACGGGCTTGGTTCTGTTTGGTGTTGTGCATAGGCCCGCACCATCGTAGAATCGCCTCAATGAATCCACCCTCCTCACCCCGCACGGAAACCGCCTCCCTATCAACTTGCCGCGAAGCGGCTTAGTTCAACAATGCGATCCACCGAACACCTATGTTCCTATTCGATCTCCTGACGGCGCTCGTTGATGGTATTGCCGACAAATGCGGGAATCTGTTTTCAATGGGCTCCTCAGAGGGCGTGACTCCCAGACATTCACTCTTGTCACAAGTATTCCTGGTATTGTTGGTCGCCGGTTTAATCGGTGCAGCAATTTATTTCGGATTTTTTCCATGATGCTTGTGTTTTCTCCACACAGTATCCAGAGGCCTCGCGTCATACGGCACTTTCCGGGACCGCCACGCTCCGCGCCACCGCAAAAGATACGCGCTCAGGCACAGGGGCGGCGAAGAGCAGAGCAGGCCGAGTGCCTTCGCTTCCAACCATTGCGATCCACCGTCTCTCCCGGTCAGCGCCACGTCATCGCGGAGGCCAAGAATTCTAACTCCACTCCCAAGGCCAGGCGAACAAGGCGCGGATGGCAACCCCCACTAGCCCCTGTGTTTTCCATGCTTTACCTTAACTCAAGCTCAACCCCGCGCTCAGCACTGGCACCCGCTAGCAAGGTTGCCATCGTTTAAACATTCTCCAGAAAAAATGCTGTTCACGATCGTCGATGATTTCGGAGTAGCCGACGGAGAGTCGTGGACCCACTACATTGAAGGAAGGGGGCGCGCATTTGATCATTTGAGCATATGCGCGGGCTGGTACCTCCACGTGGCAAGTCCGCATGGAGCTTCCACGTTAGTTTCCCTACCTCGTGATCTATCTCTTCGGAGCGACGGTGAAGAAATTGGGTGATTGCCGAAGCTGCCGCAAAAAAGAGAAAGTTCGCCCCGGCGAGGAGAAGGAACTGGGCTGCGGGGGCACGGCCGTTGAAGGCGGCGAACAGGAATGCGGCCAGACAGGTGGTTCCGGCGACGATCTCGCCCAAGGCGAGCACGGGCACTTCGGCCCGGTAGCGTCGGCGAAGGGATTGGCCCTGTTTGGGAGTGCGAAGAAAGGGACTGGTTTTCCCGGTCACCGCTTCATACACGGCGACGGAGTTCGAGAGCGCGAGGCCAATCCCGGCAAGGATCAGGAATGGCAACCGGAGTAAGCGGATAGTCCAATTTCCATGAAGCAGACATTGGCCGGTCGCATAGAAAACGCT
>JBBQRY010000322.1:0-2624 GCA_038214335.1 Chthoniobacterales bacterium | reverse complement strand
GGGAGGGAAGGGGATTGCGACTTCGGCGGGAATCATGATTGCCCTTTTTCCTGGTGCGGTCTTTTTCTCCGGGTTGGCGGTCTGGATTCTGCTTTTTCTCACGACGCGATTCGTTTCCCTGGCCTCGTTGGGATCGGCGATCACCCTGCCGACAGCGGCCTTTCTCCTGTGGCTCTTCGGGACCCCGGACGGATGGTTTTTCGGACATTGTGATCCGATGCTGGTGCTCATTTCCGCGATCATGGGCGGGCTTGCGATTTGGCGTCATCAGGACAATATCAAGCGACTCCGTGACGGCACTGAAAAGCGCTTCGAGCGGAAACCACGATAATACGCAGTCCGTGACACGATTTTTCTATCTTCTCTTGCGCCATCCGGCATTCATCGCCCATGTCTAAAACTCCACCTTTCAAAAATATCAGCATCATTGGTGCCGGCAGTTGGGGCACCGCGCTTGCGGTCCTCTTGGCCGAGCACCGCGGCGAGGTCCTGCTCTGGGGCCACAATCCGCAGATCGTTGAAGAAATTGTTTCCCAGCGCACGAATTCCGCCTACCTCCCCGGTGTGCGCCTGCCGCCGAATGTTTATGCAACGCACGATCTGGCGGATACGGCAAAGGCGGATGTCATTTTATTCGTCACTCCGTCGAAGGCGACCCGTGAGGTGGCCGAACGTCTCGCCGCCCACCCCTGCAAGGAGGGTGTGATTCTGATTTCCTGCACGAAGGGGATTGAGCACAAATCCGGCAAGCTGATGGATGCTGTGCTTTCGGAGGTTCTGCCCGGATGTCGCACAGCGGTGCTGTCGGGGCCGAACCATGCTGAGGAAGTGGCTCAGCGGATTCCGGCCGCGGGGGTCATCGGATCTTCGCATGCGGAGCTGCTGGAGCCGCTTCAGGCCCTCTTCTCGCTTTCGAGTTTCCGCGCCTACACGAGCGACGATGTCACCGGGATTCAGCTTGGCGGAGCTTTGAAAAATGTTTTCGCCATTGCTGCGGGGGTTTCGGATGGATTCAACATGGGCGACAATGCGAAGGCCGCACTGGTCACGCGCTCGCTGGCCGAGATGATGAGGCTGGGCGTGGCGATGGGAGGTCGGCAAGAAACGTTTTTCGGACTCAGCGGCGTCGGCGATCTCATGGTGACGTGCTTCAGCCGACACAGCCGGAACCGCAAGGTCGGGGAGCGACTGGGACGCGGCGAATCTCCGTCCGAAATCCAGTCTTCCATGAAAATGGTGGCCGAAGGGGTGCCAACGGTTCTGGGGGCATGGCAGTGTGCGCAGGCCCACAACATCGAGGCTCCGATCACCGCCCAAATCCACTCTGTCCTCTACGAGAAAAAGCCGCCGCACGAAGCGATGTGGGAACTTCTTGGGCGACCTCCCAAGCCGGAGTCCGAGTCGCGCCGGAAATGAAAATTGGTCTCGTCCGGCGCGGGCACTCGACGACAGGTGGAGCCGAAGCCTATCTCATTCGCCTCGCCTCCGCGCTCCAGTCGCTTGGGCACACGCCGGTGCTCATCACGTCGCCGGATTGGCCAGACGCCCGCTGGGTGAACCATGAGATCCTTCGCCTCGCCGCCGAGTCGCCGCTCGCGTTTGCCAAGGCGTTCCGCGCGACCGAAACCGGGTGCGAGGTCCACCTGAGCCTCGAGCGCGTGCCCGGCTGCGAAGTCTATCGTGCGGGCGACGGCGTCCATGCCGCATGGCTGGCCCGCCGTGCGGCGTTTGAACCCCTCTGGCGCAAGGCCACCCGGTGGCTGAACCGCAAGCACAACCAGCTCCTCACGCTGGAAAATGCCGTCTTCGATCCCGCCCACACGCGCACGATCATTGCCAACTCCCGCCTCGTCCGCGACGAAATCCTCCAGCACTCCGGGTTTCCTGCCGACCGGATTGCGGTCGTTTACAACGGGCTCTCCGCGCCAACCCAACCGTCCGAACGGGCGGCCGCGCGCGAACGTCTCGGACTCGATCCCGAAGATTTCTGCGCACTTTTTGTCGGCTCCGGCTGGGAGCGCAAGGGGCTCCGCACCGCGATCCGAGCCATCGAATGCATGAAATCCGCCTCGTTGCTGGTTGCCGGACGTGGACCGGCGGATGCCTTTTTCTCGGCTCAGGCAAAATTCGTGGGTCCGACCAATGATTTGGCCGGTCTCTTTGGTGCGGCGGATGTTTTCGTGCTTCCGACCCATTACGATCCGTTCTCGAATGCCTGCTTGGAAGCTCTCGCCGCCGGACTTCCGGTCATCACCACGCCAGCCAATGGGTTCAGCGAAATCATCGAGCCCGGCATCCATGGAGCCGTGATTCCCGAAGGCAACGACATCCTGCTTGCGGCAGAACTGGAAAAATGGCGCGACCCGGTCCGGCGCGAATCCACCCGCGCTGCCCGTCTAGCCCGCGCCTCCGAATTTTCGATCGAGCGCAACGCCCGCGAAACCCTCGCTCTCCTTAAATCGGCAGCAGCGCCTCAACCTTTGCAAAGACTGGAAGGCTCAGGACTCCTGAGCCCGTGGAAAAATCGGGAGCCCTACAGACTGAAAAATGAGGCGTAGGGAAGTTCCCGGGAATGGGGTTTCGGTGGCATTGAGTTCCGCAAGATGTTTAACCCAAGTTTCTTA
>JBBQRY010000321.1:0-2633 GCA_038214335.1 Chthoniobacterales bacterium | reverse complement strand
CTGAAAAGTGCAATCGGCGATGGAAGGTCAGGGAGCATAGGCGTCCCGCCTGTGGGGAGTGGAGACTCCGCAGACAATAGCCAGTCACCAAACAGGCGAGACGCCTGTTCTCCCTGTTTGCACATTTCGGAGATGCGCCCTATGTGGACTTCGGCGACAAGTTCCTGAATCCCGACGAATCGATGAGTAACGATGTCATGCCGGATTTCCTTCACCCCTCCACAAAAGGGTATCAGATCTGGGCGGACGCCATCCAGCCCTTCATCGACAAATACCTCGGGGCCGCTCCTGCGGCCAATTAACCGAGAAAGGAAAATTCACCGCAAAGATCGCAGAGATCACAGAGAAAAGAACTCTTCTGCGGTTTTCAGGTTAATGCACCCTCCCTGAATCGGATCCGGCCAAAAAACCGGCCTTCTGCTCAGACCGGGCGGGCGAGCTGGCGGATTTCGGTGGGGAGCTCCTCCAGGCGGTCCTCGGGCGACATGCGGTCGATGTAGAGGATCCCTTGGAGGTGGTCAAATTCGTGCTGGATAGCGCGGGCGAGAAGTCCATCGGCCTCCAGGGTGAATCCCCGTCCTTCGAGGTCGAGGGCGGAGAGGCGCACCGAGACGCGGCGTGGAACATCCCCGCGAAGACCCGGAAAGCTGAGGCAACCTTCGTTTTCGATACGGACTTTCCCGAAGGGCTCGATACGGGGATTGATGCAGACCATGGGCATGAGGGAGGCAAAGTCGGCGGGTTTGCCATCCACCCGCATGTTGCTGGGGCGGTCTTTCATGTGCGGAACATCCAGCACAAAGAGTTGGATCGGAAGGCCGACTTGCTGGGCGGCGAGACCAATTCCTTCGGCATCGTTCATGGTCTCGATCATTTCCATGGCGAGGCTGCGAATGCGGTCATCGACTTGGGCGACAGGTGAGCCTTTGGTGCGGAGCGAGGGGTGTTCGTGGAGGACGATTTCCAAGATCATGGTTGCCGAGAGGGTTCTGGTTGGGTGAAGGCTGGGATGTTTTTGATGCCGGCGGATTTTAGGGCGTCAAGGACTTTCACAACGACACCAAACGGGGCGTCGCGGTCGGCCTGCAGGGCGATCGAGCGGTCGGGTTCCTTCGCCTTGGCAGCTATGAGAGCTTCGGCAAGGCTGTCGAGGGCCACGGGCTGGCTGCCGAGGGAGATTTCTTCGGCGGATTTCACACGCAGCAGGAGGGGTTCACGCTTCTCGGCGGCAACGGTTTCGGCGGACTGCGATTCCGGGAGGTTGATTTGCAGGCGCGGCTGGTCTTTGCGGAACGTCGTGCTCACGATAAAAAAGATGAGCAAAATCGCGAGGATGTCGATCAGTGAGACGATGATCAACTGCGGCGTCCGCTTTTTTCTGGTGTAGAACCGCATCAGTTCACGATTTGTTTTTCCACCTGTGGCAGCTCCCCGTGCGGATAGCATTTGGCCAGAAGGTCGGAAGCCATGCTCTCCATGGCGATGGACATCACTTCGACTTTGCGCTGGAAATAATTGAAGGCGATGAGGCAGGGGACGGCGACGGCAAGGCCGACAATCGTCGAGTTGAGGGCCTCGGAAATCCCGCGGGCCACCTGGACAGGATCACCATTCGAGCCGAGCGTGGCAAAGATGCTGACGAGGCCGGAGAGCGTGCCGAGAAGTCCGAGCAGCGGGGCAATGCCGGTCGCAATTTCCAGAAGGACAAGGCCTTTTTCCAAATAGGAAACCTCATGCCGCGCCCGGGTCTGGACCGCTTCGAGGGTCTCAGCTTTCGGCCAGTTCAGGTGGGTGATGAGCACGTTGAGGATGCGGGAAATCGGCGAAGGATAGCGTTCGATCGCAAATTGGAGCAGATCGATATCATCCCCGGGCAGCAGCTTATCCAGCGCGATCGAGACGGGCGGAGGGATGATGATCCGCTCGCGGAGGGCGCGTCCGCGCAGGATGATCACCGTGCAGGCAACGAGCGAGAGAAGAAGGAGCAGAACCATGAACGGTCCGCCCTTCACGAAAAAGTCCAGTGTGTGTGTGAGTAGAGTGGTCATCAATTGCTGAGGATGGTGAACGAGTAGTCAATCTCAAGGCGTCCCTTGTCGAGGAGTTTTGCAACTTCTTCGGGGATGGGTGGGATCTCGGCCTCTATAATGGAGTTCACACTCACGGAGGCAAAGCTTTCGTTCGAGGTGTTGGAAAGAACTTTGAGGCGGCTCGCTTTGCCATCCGCCGAGACGATAAACCGGATCTCGACCGTGCCGATGTTCAGGAGTCCGATCTGATCGTTCACATAGTAATACCAGCGCGAGCCAATCGCGTCGGATACCATTTTTTTGTAACGTCCGAGCGGAGTGCCCGCGGCATCGACGGAAGCTTTGCCACGGTTTGAAATGTTCCCCTTGATGCGGGTGATCCGGGTTTCAGGCTGGAAGCCGGGGGCGGCGGGCGGTTTCGGACGTGTCTGCTCGGCGGCGGTCGTGGGTTTGGTGGCCGTCATTTTCGGACGAGGCGGGGCCTCGCGGAGCGCGAGCTGAGCGGGCGATGGACTGGCGGGCGTGGCGGCAGGAGTTGGCGAGGCCTCGGGTTCGAGCGGCATGGGTTGCTCCTGCGGAGCGGGTGGGGTGGCCGGTTCCGAG
>JBBQRY010000320.1:0-2639 GCA_038214335.1 Chthoniobacterales bacterium | reverse complement strand
ACGCCGGATTGCCCTGAGCGGCGGTGCGGGCTATGCCAAGGAAGCCATTGTGGACTCGACACGCATGAAAACCGTTCACTCCGCCGTGTCGCTGGCCAACTCGTTTCCGAACTCGAAAATCGTGGTCTTCACCCGACGCGGATACATGGCTGACCATGCCAGCCAGCTCCGGCCCGAGCACTCGCCGATATTTGCGTTTTCTCCATCGCCGGAAGTTGTGCGCCGTCTGGCCCTGAGCTGGAACATTCACCCGATCCAGATGTCGTTTGGAATCGATCCCGAGCACACAATTGCCGATGCGGAAGTCGAGCTCACGCGCCGCGGCTTAGTCGAAAAAGGCGAGCAGCTCATCATCATCAGTGATGTGATGGCGGGCAGCGAGCGGTTCGACTCGATTCAGCTCCGCGAGGTGATGTAAGGAGGCGTCAAGAAATAACCTTTACAGTCTGACTTGATCTTTTTGCCGCTGGCGGCGTTGCTCGTTTCTTACAGCCTGCAACGAGGCTGCTCGGCGCTCGCGCCTTGCCATCGCCAAAAATCTGCTGCGCCATTCATGTAAACCTTATTTCTTGACGGCTCCTAACCGGGGTCAGCGCGGAAGTTCCGTCTACTTGACCTTTGCTGCGGCGTAGTTGGGGTTCAATGGATTCACGTCCACAACGCGCTGTTGCGGCACAACCACCAAATCCATGTCTTCCATGGGAATGGCACCAAGGAGGACTTCGTCGCCCATGACAATGGCCCCAACATAGGCGACCCGGTTTTTAAATTTTGTTTCTATGGGGCCGACGTAGGGAACCATTTTCTTTGAGCCATCTGCCAAGGTGACTTCCTTTTTGCTCGTTTCTTCAAGAGCAAGTTGGATGCGGATGTGATCAGGAATCACAAGGTATGTGGCTCCCGTATCGGCAAGAGCCTCTACCATCACCGGCTGATTTTCGGACAAGCGAGGATTTGAAAGTGCCAACATGCAATACGATAGCCCCATCGAGTCAGCGTATCAAACCGTGCAAGTCGGACAAGCGGGTTTTCTCTGGGGCAATCGCTCCAAAAGTCAGGAAGGTCCCGATGGGAGTCGTTGCCAAAAAGAATGGATGCTCGGCAGATTGGATTATTGGCGTGATTTGCGGGCGGATTCTGGTTTGAATGGCTAGATTCATGGCCAGCACATTTGGAACACTTTTTCGGATTTCGACATGGGGGGAGTCTCATGGCGGGGGGGTTGGGGTTGTCATTGATGGCTGTCCGCCGCGGCTTCCGCTCTCGGAGGCGGACATCCAGCCGGATCTTGATCGACGGCGTCCGGGGCAGAGCGAGATCGTCACGCCGCGCAAGGAGGCGGATTCGTGCAGCATTCTCTCTGGAGTTTTTCGCGGGGTCACGCTCGGCACGCCGATTTCGATCATGGTGCGGAATACGGATGCGCGCCCCGAGGCCTACTCGGAGATGGAAACCCACTATCGTCCATCCCATGCGGATTTCACGTATCAGTCGAAATACGGCACGCGTAACTGGGAAGGCGGGGGCCGGTCGTCGGCTCGCGAAACGATAGGCCGGGTGGCCGCCGGGGCGGTCGCCAAAAAACTTCTCGCAACGATCTGTCCGGAAATCGAAATCCTTGCCTGGGTCTCGGCAGTTCACGACATCTCCTGCACCGTGGATCCCGGCACGGTGCAATTTTCAGAGATTGAGGCGAACCCGGTGCGATGTCCGGATTCCGATGTGGCGGTCCGCATGATCGAGCGGATCCGCGAGGTGCGCAGCGAGGGGGACAGCGTGGGAGGAATCATTGAAGCGGTGGTGCGCGGATGCCCGGTCGGGTTGGGCGAGCCGGTTTTTGACCGCCTCGAAGCGGATTTGGCCAAAGCGATGTTGAGCCTGCCAGCGACGAAGGGATTTGAAATCGGTTCGGGCTTTGCCGGGGCGACCCAACGGGGCAGCGTCCACAACGATCCTTATCGTATGAAGGACGGACGTGTGCGCACGACTGCCAACCGCTCGGGCGGGGTTCAGGGCGGGATCAGCAATGGCGAGCCGATCATTTTTCGAGTGGCCTTCAAGCCGACGGCCACGATTGCTCGCGAGCAGGAAACCGTGACCGTCGAGGGCCGGGACTCCACGCTGGCCGCACGCGGACGTCACGATGCCTGTGTGCTCCCGCGCGCCGTGCCGCTCGTGGAATCCATGGCCGCTCTGGTCCTCTGCGATCACCTTTTGAGACAGCGGGCGATGGATCTTCTGCCGCGATGAATACCCACGGTTCACCTTTCTGGCAGGGGGTTCTTCTCTTTGCGGCGTTCGCCTTTCTCGTCTGGGAGACATGGCGCGGATGGCGGCGCGGGCTGATTCGGAGCGCGATCAGCTTTGGGGCCTTTGTGCTTTCGGGAGTGCTGGGACTTCGTGCCGGGCAAGCCACCGCGTTTGTGGTGGATAAGGCGGCTCCCGGCTACGGACTGCTGGCCGGGCTCTTGGTTGGGTCGCTGATCACGCTCGTGATTTTGGCGCTGATGCTTTTTCTTGGCGCGGTCCTTTTCAAGCGCACCGGCCAACAATCGGTCGGCACGCTGCGCTTGGTTTACGGAATCGGCGGCGCATTTTTTGGATTTCTCACGGGACTCGTGTTTGTGTGGGGAGGGATC
>JBBQRY010000319.1:0-2648 GCA_038214335.1 Chthoniobacterales bacterium | reverse complement strand
GGAGTTGCGGACTCCGAACCGCTCGCCCGCCATGCCGTGGATGAAGACCTCACCGGCTGTCGCCCCATAAAGGGCCACGTTGCCGGCGATGATGTTGTCCTCGGCCTTGAAGGTCGATCCGGTGGGCGGATACAGAATGATGCGTCCTCCGCTGAGGCCTTTGCCCAGGTAGTCGTTCGTATCGCCCTCGAGTTCGAGGGTCATTCCGGCGGGGACAAACGCGCCGAAGCTTTGTCCGGAGCTGCCTTGGAAGTGGAGGTGAATCGTGTCGTCGGGAAGTCCGGCGGCACCGTATTGGCGGGTGATCTCGTTGCCGACGATCGTGCCGATGACCCGGTTGACATTTTTGACCGGCACCGTGGCGCGAACTTTTTCCCCGCGTTCAATGGCAGGAGCGCAGAGGTCGAGCAGGGTCGTGATATCGAGCGATTTGTCGAGTCCGTGATCCTGTTGCATCTGGCAGAAGCGGCCCACTTCGGGTCCGACATCCGGGCGGTGGAGGATGGCCGAAAAGTCGAGGCCTTTCGCTTTCCAATGCTCGACGGCGCTGCGGGCTTCGAGTTTGTCCGTGCGTCCGATCATTTCCTCCAGCTTGCGGAAGCCGAGCGAGGCCATGATCTCGCGCAGCTCTTCGGCCACGAAACGCATGAAGTGAACCGTGTGCGCGGGGTCGCCCGTGAAGTTTTTGCGGAGTTCGGGATTCTGAGTCGCGACGCCAACCGGGCAGGTGTTCTTATGGCAGACGCGCATCATGATACAGCCGAGGGTGACGAGAGGGGCGGTTGCGAATCCGAATTCTTCCGCACCGAGGAGCGCGGCCACGGCCACGTCGCGTCCGGTTTTGAGCTGTCCGTCGGTCTCGACGGTGATCCGGCTGCGGAGGTTGTTGAGCACGAGCGTTTGGTGGGTCTCGGCGAGTCCGAGCTCCCATGGCATTCCGGCGTGCTTGATGCTGGAGAGCGGCGAGGCCCCGGTGCCACCGTCGAATCCGCTGATGAGCACGACATCGGCGTGGGCCTTCGCCACACCAGCGGCGATCGTGCCGACGCCGACTTCCGAGACCAGCTTCACCGACACGCGGGCGCGGCGGTTGGCATTTTTGAGGTCATGGATGAGTTCCGCGAGATCCTCAATCGAGTAAATATCGTGATGCGGAGGCGGGGAGATGAGTCCCACGCCCGGAGTGGTGCCGCGGGTTTTGGCGACCCAGGGATAGACCTTTTTGCCTGGCAGTTCGCCGCCTTCGCCGGGTTTGGCACCTTGGGCCATTTTGATCTGAATTTCGCGGGCGTTCGTGAGGTAGTTGGCGGTGACTCCGAAACGTCCCGAAGCGACTTGCTTGATGGCGGAGTTTTTCGAGTCTCCGGCTTCATTCGTCCATGTGAAGCGCTCGGGATCTTCGCCGCCTTCGCCCGTGTTGGATTTTCCTCCCACACGATTCATCGCGATGGCAAGCGCCTCATGGGCTTCCTGCGAGATCGAACCGTAGCTCATGGCGCCGGTCTTGAACCGGCTCATGAGGGACTCGATGCTCTCGACCTCCTCAAGCGGAATCGCCGACCCATTCGTCTTGAACTCCAGAAGTCCGCGCAGCGTAAAATGCTTGCGCCCCTGCTCGTTGACGAGCGCGGCGTATTTTTTGTAGATCCCGTAGTCTCCTGTGCGCACGGCTTTTTGCAGGGAATGGATGGTTTCGGGATTGAAAAGGTGCTCTTCACCGTTGCTGCGCCACTGGTATTCGCCGCCGGCATCGAGTGTGGGGTTCACCTCGCCACGCGGCGGAAATGCGCGCTCATGGCGGCGCATGAGCTCGGACCCAATCGCCTCCAAGTCTGCTCCCTCGACACGCGACGGAGTCCAGCAGAAGTATTTTTCGATCACCGAGTTTTTCAGTCCAACCGCTTCAAAAATCTGAGCACCACGGTAGCTTTGGACGGTCGAAATCCCCATCTTCGCCATCGTTTTGACGACGCCCTTGAGTGCGGCTTTGACGAAATTTTTGATCGCCGTCTTGTGGTCGAGACCCGGAAGCATCCCTTGGCGGATCATGTCATCCAGAGATTCAAACGCGAGGTAGGGATTGATGGCGCTGGCTCCGTAGCCGATGAGCAGTGCGAAGTGGTGGACCTCGCGGGGTTCGCCGGATTCGAGGACGAGGCTGACTTTCGTGCGCGTGCCTTCCCGGATCAGATGATGGTGGAGGCCAGAGACCGCAAGCAGAGCGGGAATCGCCACATGCCCGGCATCAACACCTCGGTCGCTGAGGACCAGGATATTTTTACCATCGGCAATGGCGGCATCTGCGGCTTGGCAGAGAGATTCCATCGCGGCTTCGAGGCCGGTGGCTCCGCGTTGGGGATCAAACAGGATCGAGAGCGTCACGGCGTGGAAGCCCTCGCGTTCGACGTGCCGGATTTGTTCGAGCTCGGCATTCGTAATGATCGGGCCATCCAGCTTGATCATCCGGCAGCTTTGCGGTTCAGGGTCCAGCAGGTTGCCTTCCGAGCCAAGCATCGTGACCGTGGCGGTGACGATCTCTTCGCGGATCGGATCAATCGGCGGATTCGTAACCTGCGCGAAAAGCTGTTTGAAATAGTTGTAAAGAAGGACAGGGCGATCCGAGAGCACGGCCAGCGGGGTGTCGGTGC
>JBBQRY010000318.1:0-2654 GCA_038214335.1 Chthoniobacterales bacterium | reverse complement strand
CGACGCATGGCTCTGCATTTTCATGTTCCTTGGCGGGGCCAATTTCCTGTTGATGGTCCGCGTGCTGCGGCGCGATATCGCGGGCCTGCGGCGCGAGGAAGAGTTCCGCACGTATCTGTGGATTGTGGTGATCGCGACGCTCACAGTGACGGCGGACCTCATGATCCGGCAGGCAGTGCCTCTGAGCAAAAGCCTGCAATGGAGCTCGTTCCAGGTCATCTCGATTATCACGACCACCGGATTTGTTTCGACAGATTTCGATCTCTGGCCGAACCTCTCGCAAGTTGTGTTGGTGATCCTGATGTTTGTCGGCGGCTGCTCGGGTTCCACCGCCGGCGGCATCAAGGTCGGACGCACGCTCACGTTCTTCAAAACCGCCGCTCAGCAGCTCTCGAATTCGTTTCGCCCCAGCAAAATCATCCCCGTGCGCATCAACGGAATCATTCTCGAGGAATCGCAGAAAACTTCCGCGCTCTTCTTTATCGCGCTCACCGGAGCCACCGTCGCGGGCGGCACGCTCGTCATCACGTTGCTGGAACCTCGCCTCTCGCTGGTCGGATGCTTCACCTCCGTCGCAGCCACCCTCTTCAATATCGGCCCCGGACTCGCCGAGGTCGGAGCCACGAAAACCTTTGCATTTTTCACCGGCACCTCGCACATGGTGCTCGCCTTCCTCATGCTTCTCGGACGCCTGGAGTTCTTCGCGCTTCTGGTCCACTTCCTGCCCTCCCTCTGGCGCAGGTATTGAGGGGGAATGCGAGTTTGGTCCGTTCACAGGCGGGACGCCTGTGCTCCTTGATGTGCGCGTCAGCCAATCCGTCGATGGCGGCGGATTTCGTATCCTTCGCCCGGCTGGACGACTTCGCCCGCATCGAAGTCTTTTTCAAATGCAGGAAACCAAGTATCGCCCTCCACGATGCGGTCCACATGGGTGAGAAGGATTTCGCTGCACGCAGGCAGAAGGAGAGAATAAATATCCGCCCCGCCAATCACGAAGACATGGCGTCCGTCAGCAGGCACCCGGATCTCGGAAGGATTCCGAATCATGCGCACGTCGGGAAAATCCGCCCCGTGCGACAAGACCCAGTTTTCCCTTCCGGGAAGCGGACGGCCCAGCGATTCGTAGGTCTTGCGGCCCATCAGGATGATGTGGCCGAGGGTTGTGCGCTTGAAAAATTTCAGGTCCTCGGAGATGTGCCATGGGATTTTTCCATGAGCCCCGATAACTCGGTTTTTCGACATCGCGGCAATGGCAATCATCCCCTCCCCCGTCGTTTGTGGCGGTGTCACCATGGTGGAATCAGACAGAAATCGGTGCCCGGATGGCGGGATGTGGATCGTATCCCTCTAGGGTAAAATCCTCAAAACGAAAATCTTCCAACTCACGAACCTCCGGATTCAGAATCATGCGCGGCAGCGGACGTGGAGTGCGCGTCAACTGCTCGCGGGCTTGCTCAAGGTGGTTCGCATAGAGGTGCAGGTCTCCAAATGTGTGGACGAAATCCCCCGGTTTCAGCCCCGTCACCTGCGCAGCCATCAGGGTCAGCAAAGCATAGGAGGCAATATTGAATGGCACCCCAAGGAACAAATCCGCACTGCGCTGGTAGAGCTGGCAACTCAGCTCGCCATCGAGCACATAAAATTGGAAAAGCGCATGACAAGGAGCCAGTGCCATGAGATCGAGTTCGCCCGGATTCCACGCCGAGACAACCAGCCGGCGGCTGTCAGGATTTGCACGGATCTGGGTCACCACTTCCCGGATTTGGTCCACCGAGGACCCATCGGGCTTGCGCCAATCCCTCCACTGCGCCCCATACACACGACCCAGATCCCCGGCCTCATCCGCCCACTCGTCCCAGATCGTCACCCCGTTTTCCCGGAGGTAGCCGACATTCGTAGAACCCTGCAAAAACCACAGCAGCTCATGCAAGATCGAGCGCAGATGCAGCTTCTTGGTGGTGAGAAGAGGAAACCCCGCCCGCAGATCAAAACGCTCCTGTGCCCCAAACACCGAATACGTGCCCGTGCCCGTGCGGTCGGCTTTGAATTTGCCGGACTCCAGAACAAGGCGAAGAAGGCGGTGGTATTGTTCCATTTGTGGAGTTTACCCTATAAACCTCAATGTGGCGACGCGATACGCGCTCAGCCCAAGAGGTCGCATAAATTCCTCCCGCAGGATCTCTCCGGGATTCACGAGTGGCAGTTGGTTTTTCATGGTTTATTTAGGGGGAACCACCCCTGCACCCCCCCGGGCTCGAACCGGGAACCAATTGATTAAGAGTCAACTGCTCTACCATTGAGCTAGGGATGCAAATGGTCTTCCCCGCAAGGGGAGGGATATTCCTACAGCCTCACCCCGCGGGGTGGCAAGAAAAACCGACAGAAAAATCCGACATCCCACGGAAATGGTTACGGAGAGGCGAAACGCCCAATTCGTTTTGATTTCGGTCACGTCCAATCGGGGCTAACGGAGGCACTGTCCGAACGGGAGAGATCGCGCCTGGTGGTGGTGAAGGGGTGCCTCCAGAGAGCCAATGACAACACCAAGGTTGTCTTGGCTTTCCATGTTTTTCTTCACGTTCCCACGATTCAACGCGCAACCTCCTACGCCACCGCTGCGTTTTGTGCTGGAATTATAAGTTATGGGACTGACC
>JBBQRY010000317.1:0-2695 GCA_038214335.1 Chthoniobacterales bacterium | reverse complement strand
ATTTTCGATGAGTTCCACGAGCGCCACCTCTATGGCGACCTCAGTCTGGCCCGCGCTCTGGACCTCCAGGAAGCGCGCCGTCCGGATTTAAAAATTGTCGTGATGTCCGCCACGCTCGATCGCGCAGAATTGGTCGAATACCTCTCGCCCTGCACGACGCTCCAATCCGAAGGCCGGGTTTTTCCGGTGGAAATCGAAAACCTGCCGCACGAACCGAAAGATGACCCCGTGTGGGAACTGGCCACCGAAGCGGTGGCGCAACATTTCGAGCGCACGCCTGGCGACATCCTGGTCTTCATGCCCGGTGCTTACGAAATCAGCCGCACGATTCGCGAAATCACCGGACGCCTCGGTAGCCGGTGTGCGGTGCTTCCGCTCCATGGCGAACTCCCAGCTTCCGAACAAGACCGCGCGGTCAACCGCTGTGCGGGACGCAAAGTCATTGTCTCCACCCACGTCGCCGAAACCTCGCTCACCATCGACGGCGTGACGCTGGTGGTGGATGCCGGCCTTGCGCGCGTAGCCCGCTACGATGCCCACCGCGGGATCAATACCCTCCTCATCGAAAAAATCAGCCGTGCTTCAGCGGACCAGCGGGCCGGACGCGCGGGACGCACCGCTCCCGGGGTTTGCCTCCGGCTCTGGACCGCCCGCGACCACGAACGCCGTCCAGAACGCGAGGTTTCCGAAATCCGCCGCCTCGACATGGCCGAGACCGCTCTGACGTTGAAGGCTGCGGGCGTGTCGGATCTTGCAGGATTTCGCTGGATCGAGCCCCCGGACCCGCAAGCCCTCGAGCGTGCCGAAAGCCTGCTCGATGATCTGGGTGCCACGCACCGGGGCAAGATCACCAGCACCGGACGCCGCATGCTCAGCTTTCCGGTTCATCCGCGCTATGCGCGTATGTTTCTCGCTGCCAACGACCTCGGCTGCGTGCGCGCAGCAGCCCTCATTGCGGCACTCACCCAAACCCGCTCGCTTCTCCTGCGCACCGACAAACGTACAGAGGACGAACGCAACGAGATCTTTGGATCAGGCGTGTCGGATTTTCAAGTGCTCATGCGCGTCTTCTCATGGGCGAAACGAAAAGAATTCCGTGCCAACGAATGCCGAAAACTCGGGATTCATGCGGACGCCGCACGGCAGACTGGCAAGTTGTTTGAGCAATTCCTCGACATCGCGCACGCGCAGGGCCTCGAGACGGATTCCGCACCGCCGCCTGACGAGGCGATTGCTCGCTGTGTGCTCGCGGGATTTGCGGACCACGTCGCCCGCCGCCGCAGCGAAGGCACGCTGGTTTGCGACATCGTTCACGGACGGCGCGGACTCCTTGCCCGCAACAGTGTCGCTTCGAATGGCAAGTTGCTTGTCGCCGCCGAGATCACCGAAGTCGAAGGCCGCGATGGCGACGCGCAAGTTCTGCTCAACCTCGCCACTGAGATCGAGGAAGAGTGGCTCCACGACATGTTTCCAGAGGATTTTTCCGATACCACCGAGTTTTTGTTCGACGCCAGCCAGAAGCGGGTCGTGATGCGACGCTCCAAAATGTTCCGCGATCTCGTGCTCGAAAACCAGGACCGCGATGCGGAGCCCGGTCCGGCTGCGGCCTCCTGTCTCGCCGAGCAGGTGCTCGCGGGCACACTCCGCCTCAATGGCTGGGACGACGCCGTCGAGCAATGGATTCATCGCGTGAACTTTCTCGCCCGCCTGCTGCCGGATCAGGGCCTGCCGACTCTCGGGGCGGACGAACGCCACCACATCATCCTCTTGGTTTGCGATGAAGCCACCTGCTACCGCGACATCAAAGACGCCCCGGTTCTCGCCCATGCCCGGTCGCTTCTCACCCCTTCCCAGCAACACCTCGTGGACAAACACGCGCCAGATCGGTTCCTGCTTCCCGGCGGACGCCGCGCCAAAATCACTTACGCAGAATCCGCCGACCCCTTCCTCGCCGCGCGGATCCAGGACCTCTATGGCGTGGATGACGACATCCGCATCGCCATGAATCGACATCCGCTCACACTCCACATCCTCGCTCCCAGCCACCGCCCAGTCCAAATCACCAAAAGCCTCCGCTCGTTCTGGACAGACGCCTACCCGAAACTCAAACAACAACTCGCCCGCCAATACCCGAAACACGAATGGCGCTGAACCCGATGAAAAACCTTTGCAGTGAGGCCCTGTGTGAATTAAGCGTTTTCTGATGGCGCACGACAACGACGACTTTTCCAACGAGATCTGGGATGAGTTCCAATGGGAACGATTCCTCCGCCAGCAGGATCAGCGGACGGAAAAATATTTCCAGTTGCTGGAGGAGTTTGCCAATCATCCGGAGCGGGATCAATTGATTGCCAAGGAAATGGGGTGGGATTCCGATCCCTGCGAATGTGGAATTTTCGATGGAGGCGAGATGGATTGGGAAGGCATTGAAGAGGATCTTCCTGCGGATTGGGATGAGGAGGCCTACGATGAGCAAGCCGAAGAGCGGTCCTGCGAGCACTCCGTGCGGCTGCATCGCTGGATTCATAAATGGATCACAAACGGCCCGCAGGCTTCAGAGGATGAGGATTGCCTCGACTTTGCGGGTTTCGCGGGGACCTGCAGCGCCAAATTGGGGGCCGCCCTGTGCCGCAACGACAGCACCGAATTGGGCATGACGATTGCCTACCTCAAGCGTGCGCTCAAAGCCGCCAAC
>JBBQRY010000316.1:0-2699 GCA_038214335.1 Chthoniobacterales bacterium | reverse complement strand
AGAGCGAGGAGGATATGCGTATCATGCGAATTATGGGCAAGATATACATGAAGGATTGGGAGCCTGGTGGCGCGGGCTTGACTTTGTCGTGGAGTTTGCCAATTTTTTGACATGCCGCCTGCTGATGCTCACCTTGTTTTTTTCCGCTCTGTGGCGGACAAGATTGAGCGTGATCCGAACTTACTACACAGGGCACTCAGGACGCTTGATCGCTGGATATCGAATGGCGCGGGACAGGAGCACAGGCTGAGGCAGTGGGAGCAAATCATTCAACAAGCTCTCTTGGCTCCTGACGGAATGAGTGCTCTTCTTGCTGTGCTTCGCGAAGATTCGGAGACTGCCGCCCACTTCCGGGAGTTCTCTCCCTTTGCCGAAATTCCGGCATGGTGACCGGGCTTTGAGCCAGCCAGTTTTTCAGCATTCTGCTTCCGACCTATAATCCTAATTCTACGTTGAAACCTCAGAAGTCGTTTTCCAGCACGATCCGGTAGCGGGCCTTGCCGGAAGACAGGAGATCGAGGGCTTCGTTGACCTTGGACATCGGGAAGGTTTCGGTGACGGGAGCTACGCCGTGACGGGCACTGAACTCGAGCATCTGGCGCGTTGTTTCTGGGCTTCCCAGCGGGGAGCCGGAGACGGATCGCTGAGCCTGGATGAGAGGGAATGCGCCGATGTTGAGGGGTTCGAGGGCGGCACCGACGAAGTGGAAGCGCCCCCGGCTAGCCAGCGTTTCAATATAGGCAGGCCAGTCCAGACTCACGTTGACGGTGGAGAGGATGAAGTCCAAGGAGCGGGCGAGGGGTTTGAGGGCCTTCGGGTCGCGGGAATTGACGACTTGGTGGGCACCGAGGCTGAGAAGTTCGTCTTTTTTGCTCTCGTGGGAGGAAAAGGCAATCACCTCGCAGCCCCACTTGTTGAGGAATTGCAGGGCGAGGTGACCGAGTCCGCCGATGCCGATCACGCCCACACGGTCGGTCGGTTTGACTCCTTGTTGGACGATGGGATTGAAGACGGTAATGCCGCCGCAGAACATCGGCCCTGCCTTGGCGGGATCGAGGCCCACGGGCAGGGGGATTGCCCATGCCCAGTGGCAGCGCACCTTTTCTGCGAAGCCACCATGACGTTTCACAATGGTTTGCGCGACCGAGGCGCAGAGGTTGTGGTCGCCGCCAAGGCAGTCGGGGCAGGCCATGCAGGATTCTGAAAACCAACCGAGGCCGACGGTGTCGCCGACTTTGACACGCCGCACATCAGGCCCCGCTGAGACCACTTTGCCGATGATCTCATGCCCCGGAACCAACGGGAATTTGCTCTGACCCCACGCGTTTTCGATCATCGAAAGGTCCGAATGACAAATCCCACAATGGCTCACCGCAATCTCGACCTGATCGTCGCCGAGCTCAGGAAATTCGAATTCAAAAGGTTTCAGTTCCTCGTTACGTTGAAAGGCGGCAAAGGCGCGAATGGTTTCCATAGGCGAACACGGTTCACCACATCGGCCCGTGATTCAACTGGAAATGAGGATCAGTGCCTCAGGCAGCAGGGAGCGCTTCGGGGGCTTCGTCGGAGGCCTCCCATTTTTTTGCGACGACGGTGTAGATGGCAGGCACGACGAAGAGCGTGAAGACCGTGCCGATAATCACGCCGCTGACGAGAACGATGCCGATGCTGTTGCGGGCTCCGGCACCAGGGCCTGTGGCCAAGACGAGGGGGAAGTGGCCCATGACGGTGGCGGCAGTGGTCATGAGGATCGGGCGCAGGCGGATGGCGGCGGCTTGGGTGACGACGAGCTCCACATCGAAGTTGCTTCCGCCGGGGAGGGGAGGAGGAGCCGTGGGAATGATGCGCACGCCTGGCACTTTTGCGGTGATCGGGAAGATCGCGCTGGCAATCTCTTCGGAAGTGCGGGTGCGTTCGCTCCAGGGTTTAAGGACCATTCCTGAGAATCCGAACGACGGATTGATCAACTGGAACACCGAGTCGCATTCCGGTTGCGTGCGGAAAATATCCGTCAGCCCGGAGGAAAACAAAACCGCTTGGTCGAGGGTGGCATTGGCGGGGGACTGAACGATCCCAAACACGATTCCTTGGTCTTCTTTCGGCGCGAGTTCTTTCATGCTAAACATCCAAAAAGGCAGCATGAGAAATACTATGGCCGAGGCCACGAAGAGGACGATCCACCGGTTGCGCAGCGTGGTGTGGAGCGCGGCAGAATACTTGCGGCGGAGCCATGCGAACCGGTGATTGATCCATCCGGCATAGCCGCGTTCGTCGTCGCCCGGACGCAACATGCGCGAAGACATCATGGGCGACAGCGTGAGCGCCACGACTCCGGAGACCAGCACGGCGCCCGCGAGCGTAAAGGCAAACTCGCGGAAGAGCGTGCCAGTGAGTCCGCCCTGAATCCCGATGGGTGTATAGACGGCCGCAAGGGTAATCGTCATGGCAATGATCGGGCCGATGAGTTCACGGGCTCCGAGGTAGGCGGCCTGCATGGCGGATTTTCCTTCCTGCATGTGACGTTCGACATTTTCGACCACGACGATGGCATCGTCCACGACCAGGCCGACCGAAAGCACGATGGCTAAGAGGGTGAGGAGGTTGATCGTGAATCCAAAAATAAGCATGAGCAAAACCGCGCCGATGAGCGAAATCGGAATCGCCGTAATTGGCACGAGCACCGCGCGCAGAGATCCCAT
>JBBQRY010000315.1:0-2778 GCA_038214335.1 Chthoniobacterales bacterium | reverse complement strand
CATCCCAGTGGGTGAAGAGGAAATTTTCTTGGTGATGGGCGAGGCACCACTTGGCCATGATGCTGCCGCCGCGCGACACAATCCCTGTCATGCGCGAGGCGGTCATTGGCACGAACCGGAGAAGCACGCCGGCATGGATCGTGAAATAATCCACCCCCTGCTCGGCCTGCTCGATCAGCGTGTCCCGGAAAATTTCCCATGTGAGATCCTCTGCGCGGCCCTGCACTTTTTCGAGGGCTTGGTAGATCGGGACGGTGCCTATGGGCACGGGAGAGTTCCGCAGAATCCAGTCGCGCGTGGTGTGGATATTTTTCCCGGTCGAGAGGTCCATGACGGTGTCTGCGCCCCACTTTGTGGCCCAACGCATTTTTTCGACCTCTTCGCCAATGCTGGAAGCGACGGCGCTGTTGCCGATATTGGCATTGATCTTCACCAGGAAATTCCTGCCGATGATCATCGGTTCGGATTCCGGATGGTTGATGTTTGAGGGAATGATCGCGCGTCCGGCGGCCACCTCGGAGCGCACGAATTCCGGCGTGATTTGGCTGGGAATGCGCTGCGGAAACCGCGTGAGAACCTGCGGAGAAAATGCGGCACCTTGTGCGCCTCCGGCATGTTGTTTTGCAAGGTCGTTGCGGACGATATCCTTCGAGAGATCCGCGATGTGCGTCCGGCCTAGGTTTTCGCGGATTGCGATAAACTCCATCTCGGGCGTGATGATCCCTTGGCGGGCATACCAGAGCTGGGTGACCGGATGACCCGCCGAGGCTCGACGCGGTTGGCGGATGAAATTTCCGGCGGAAGCCGCCTGTTGCGAATGGTCGGCGTGGACATCGGAGAGGAATCCATTATCCGAGGGTCGCACCTCGCGGCCGGTGTATCCCTCGACATCCTTGCGGGCGTCGATCCATTCCGCCCGGAGTGAGGGCAGGCCTTGGTTGACATCCCCATGGAATCCGGGGTCCCCCCATGGACCCGAGCAATCATAGACGCGGACGGGATCGTTGGACTCCATCGCGCCGCTGAAGGTCTTTGTGGGAGCGAGGGAAATCTCGCGGAAGGGAACGCGCAGATCCGGGTGCAGAGTGCCTGGCACGTAAACACGCGTGGAGTTGGGAAGGGGAGTGGAAGTTTCGGTGGTCATGGTTCTCGGATTTGCTTGGTGCGTTGCCGGAAGCCGAATCGAGTCGGGGCAGGGAGAAGGCCATCACCTCGCTTCCTACGCCGGCATGATCCGGAATCAGGTTCAAAGGGTCTCGTCAGCATTTCAGCCAGCGACTCTCAGCCCATCATGGACTCCCCTGCAATGCCTCTATCCTTCGCGCCGTATGCCCCCGGCGTCAATCGCGAAAGAGGAACGGGGAAGCCAAAAAGGGTGTATGCCAGAAAAGTGCAAACACTGGCAGGCGAGGGAAGGGGACAGGAATGTCCCCTCTCCGTTGGTGCACTATTCCGCCAAAAGGGGTATTGGGGCCGTTCACAGCCGGGACGGTGCCCTGCACCGCATTCCCTATCCCCAGCCCTCCTCCCAAGCAGGGCATCTCAGAGTTTCAGCTTTTTTCGGGAAAAAGCCCCATGATCCCGTCTTCGGTGGCGGGGCAGATGCCGCGTTCGGTGATGAGGCCGGTGACGAGTCGGGCGGGGGTGACGTCGAATCCGTAGTTTGCTGCCGGGGAATCGGCGGGAGCGACCAGCACCTCGATGACCTGACCATCGACGAGTCCGTCCGCAAATTTGACCTCCTCGGAGCCACGCTCTTCGATGGGGATTTCGCGGAGTCCATCCCGCATTTTCCAATCGAAGGAGGATGACGGCAGGGCGACGTAGAAGGGGACGTGGTTGTCGGCGGCGGCGAGGGCCTTGAGGTAGGTGCCGATTTTGTTGGCGACATCGCCTGTGCGCGTGGTGCGATCGCTGCCGACGATGACCAGATCGACCATGCCGTGTTGCATGAGGTGTCCGCCAGTGTTGTCGGCAATCAGGGTGTGTGGGACACCGTGCTGACCGAGTTCCCATGCTGTGAGTTTCGCGCCCTGACTGCGCGGGCGGGTTTCATCCACCCAGACATGCACGGGGATTCCGGCATCGTGGGCGGCGTAGATCGGGGCTGTGGCAGACCCGAAATCGACAAACGCCAGCCAGCCGGCATTGCAATGGGTGAGGATCTGGACCGGGACACCGGATTTTTTGCGACTAATTTCGCGAATGAGTTCGAGGCCGTGTTGTCCGATGGCCTGGCAGGCGTCGGCATCCTCGTCGGCCATCGTGCAGGCGAGTTGGAAGGCAGCGGACGGCCACGCTGAGGTATCGGGCAAGGCCAGGAGGGTCGTCAACTGGCGGTCCACCGCCCATGCGAGGTTCACTGCGGTGGGGCGGGTCGCCTTGAGTTCATCTCCCGCCCTGCGAAGCGTTGCTTCCGGGTTGTCAGCGCAGGCGGCCTCGGTGGCGGCAAGGAACATCCCAAAGGCAGCGGTCACGCCAATGAGTCCGGCCCCGCGCACATGCATGGCTCGGATTGCGACCGCGACATCCTGAACGGAAGCGAGGTCTTCAATCACCCAGCGGTGCGGGAGCGCGCGCTGGTCAATGATTTGCACGACATGCGAATTTGTGGGGTGCGGCCAGATCGTGCGGGTGTGTTTGCCATGGACATTCATTGGAGGCGGAAGCTAAACGAATTTGCGGGCAGCGGCATGCATAAAAATCCACTCTATCGGCTTCCTCGCAAATGTTTCGTCGTTGGTGCGCGAGCAAAAGGAGAAATTTTTAGTTTGAATA
>JBBQRY010000314.1:0-2857 GCA_038214335.1 Chthoniobacterales bacterium | reverse complement strand
CCCGCAGTTCGGCGGATGGCAAACAAGAAAGTGGGTTACAGATCTAAGCGGGGGTGACTGAAAGTGGGTGAGGATGGGGTATTCCCGGGTAGGGTGGGCATCCAGCCCGCCGAGCGAGGCATCTTGCGTCGGCGGCCTTTTTTCCTCGTAAGCGGCGGGGTGGGGTGGTACTGGGGAGGGGATGCTAGATAATTACGTTCCGGTGCTGTTGCATGTGATAGTGGCTGTTGGGTTTGCCACCGTGGCCCTTTTGGCAAATATTTTGCTGGGCCGGGCGGGTCGGAATAATCCGACAAAGAACACGGCTTACGAGTGCGGGATTGAGCCGGTGGCGGGTCCGCAGCCACGGTTCAGTGTGAAATTTTATCTGGTGGCGATGTTGTTCATCCTTTTCGATATTGAGATCGTGTTCATGTATCCGTGGGCGGTCGTTTTCCGGGAGTTTATTGTGCAGTTCGGAATGGTGATCCTCTGGAGCATGTTGAGTTTCGTTCTCATCCTCATGGTGGGATACATCTACGCGATCAAGAAGGGTGCGTTGGACTGGTCGAGCTAGGCATGATCGAGCATGTGGTCCTCCTGCGGCTGCGTTCCGGGTTGGGTGAGGACGAGGTCGAGCGAACGCTGCGGGAGACGCGCATCCGGCTTTTGAAGTGTCCGCATGTGCGAGGATTGCGTTGCGGGGTGAACCGTGAACCCGGGTGTGAGTGGCCGATGTTCTTGCTGGTGGCCGTGGAGTCGAAGGAGAAGCTGAATGCTTACTTGCGGGATCCGGCGTATTTGCGGCTCTGGGATGAGGTGATTTCCCCGATGACGACGGCTCACCTGATGCTGGAGTATGAGAGTGATCCAGGGCCGAATCCGCTGCTGGTTCCGAAAGCGGAGGATGTTTACGCGCAATGAATTTGGGCGATTCGGAGACGGGCGGAGCGTGGAAATGGTGTGCGGACCACTGGGAAGATTGCGAGAGCGTGCCGCTCTCGGACCGGGGATTCCGGTATGGCATGAGCATTTTCGAGACGGTGGGGATCCTTCGCGGGAAGCCGCTTTTTGCGAGCGAGCATCTGGGCCGCCTCAGGTTTGGTGGGTTTTGTGAGGGGGAGACATTGCCGGATTGCGGCGCAGGCACGGGGGTGCTGCGGGTTTATGTCACAGCGGGACCGGGCAGGCCAGGGGATGCCTTTGGTGGAGCGGTTTTCGGGATTTTCGAGGCGTGCGAAGTGGGGACGGATTTTGCTGCCGCGCGGGTCGGGGTGAGTGCGGCGATTTACCTTCCGCGTCCGGGTGGGTTGAAAACCGGAAACTACTGGCAGAATGTGGATGCTTGGGTGGTGGCGCGGGACGCAGGACTCGACGAGGGGCTGTTGTTTAATCCTTCGGGCCACTTGGTCTCCGCCAGCATGGCGAATGTTTTTTTGCAATCGGAATCCGGTTGGATCACTCCGGCCCTGGAGACGGGGGCAAGGGCGGGAGTGGTCCGAGAATGGGTGCAGCGGCAACTGGGGGCTGAAGAGGGAATTTTTGGCATTGAGGAGGTAGGGCGGTGCACCGGCGGATTTCTGACCAACAGCCGGATCGGCTTGCGGGAAATCTGCGAAATCGACGGACGTCCGGTAGCCTCCGAAATCGGTCCTCTGCGCGAAGCCTACCGCAGGGTGATTTCGTCATGAATCGGTGCGACGTCAATGCGGTGCTGGATCACGCTGAGGCGTTGCTGGGGGAGAGGCGGACATTGCGCGAGGTGGCGGAACCCGCGCAGGCCTTTGTGGCGGCGCTGGTTGCGCGGCGGATTCCAGGACGGGTCTGGGTAGTCTGCGAGGATGTGAAGGGGCAGGAAGATTTTGCGACTGAGCTGGCGGCATGGTGTTCGAGGGTTCGTTTGTTTCCAGAGCAAGAGCTGCCGAACGAAGACGCGCTTCCAGATCCTGAGACAGCTTCCGAACGGCTGGAGATCTTGCGAGGGCTTGCGGAAGGTGATGGCAACGAGGTGGTTGTCATCCACCATGACCAATGGAACTCGCCGGTGCCCGCGCGGGCGAAAGTGAGCCGGAATGTGGTCAGAATTTCAAACGGTGTGGTGATTCCCATGGAGGATCTGGCAGGCCGCCTGCTCAAAGCCGGATATGAACTCACCACGCAGGTGTCGGCCCGCGGGCAATTTGCGCGGCGGGGAGGGATTCTGGATGTGTTCTCGTTTCAGGCGGTGCGTCCGGTGCGGATCGAGTGGTTTGATGATGTGGTCGAATCCGTGCGGGAGTTTGATTTGGATTCGCAGAGCTCGGTCGGCAGTCTGGAATGCGTCGAAATCCTTCTGGTCGCTGGCGGGGAAGGAACGGCGCGGTTGGTGGAATACCGAAGCGCGGACGATGTGGTTCTGGAAATTGAGCCAGAATCCGAACCGGACGGGGCAGTTATTGGCAGCGGACCCGAGATGGATGGAGGCAAAGCGGTGGCATTTTTTCCTGTGCCTTTTGGGGAATTGGGGGCGGGAGACCTCATCCTTGATCAGGTGAAAAGGGAAAAGTTTTTCGATCAATTGGGGGAGTGGGCGGCAGCAGGATGGGTGATCGTTTTTGCCTGCAACAACGAGGGAGAGGGAGAGCGGTTTCGCGAGCTCGCTGCGGACTTTGATTTTGATGCCTCCGGGCTGAAGTTTGTGGCGGTGCCCGCGACACGCGGGTTCGTGTGTCCGCAGGCCAAACTCGCCGTGCTCTCTGATGCGGAAATTTTCGGACGATCCGCCAGCCAACGTGCGCACCGCGCGGCCCTGCGGCGCGACCGCGTGAGATCCGGACGGGCGGCGATGGATTTTTCGGAGTTTGAGGAGGATGATTTCGTTGTCCATCTTGAGCATGGG
>JBBQRY010000313.1:0-2862 GCA_038214335.1 Chthoniobacterales bacterium | reverse complement strand
TCATGAAGGGCCGCAACAACTACCTTTGCACGACCCGGCTCAGACGCGCACTGAACCAAGCCGGCGATCTTTTTACATCCGAACAAAAATCCGAACTAGAGAGGATTCGAGACTGGAGCGAGACGACGAAGGATGGATCGCTGAGCGATTTTCTCGAACAGCCGGATCCCGCCGTGTGGGAAGAAGTCCGCAGCGAGCAGCACCTCTGCACGCCGAAAATGTGCGGCCCACAGAGCGGATGCCACTATCAATCCCTGCGCCGCCGCATTGCGGGGGCCCACATGGTCGTCCTCAACCATGCCCTCTTTTTTACGCTGCTCAACGCGGTGGAGGATGCCGAAAATCGCACCGGCGGGCTCCTCTTCGCCAATGATTTTGTCATCTTTGATGAGGCTCATACCTTGGAAGAAGTCGCTTCGAAGCACATTGGCATGGAGGTCTCGCAGATCGGCCTGCGTCGCGCCATGCAACGGCTCTACAATCCGCGCACAAAAAAGGGACTCTTTCAGACCCTGAAAAATGGGGCCGCCTGCCGGGCTGTGGCCGACATTCTGCCAGCATCTGAGGCCTTCTTTGGCTCTGTGACCGCGCAATGCACGTTCAAGAAGGGGCGTGAATTCCGAGTCCGCGAGGCGGGGCTTGCCGACGGCTCGGAAGTCTGCACAAACCTCGCAAAACTCGGCGAACTCATCGGCACGGAATCCTCCCGCTGCAAGGACGAGATCGGGCTCGCGGAGCTCCAGGATACCGCCCGTAAGCTGCGCAGTGCCCGGGCCGCGATCTCCGACTTCCTTGCTCTCGAACAACCCGACCACGTATATTGGGTCGAGCAGAACGGACGTAAGGAAACCTGGTGCACGCTGCGCACCGCGCCAATTGATCTCGCAGAGGCGCTGCGCGGACTCCTCTTCCGCGAAGGGGCCTGTGCTGTGCTCACCAGTGCGACTCTGTCCATTGGCACCCCGAACCTCTCTTACTTCCGTCAGCGCGTGGGAGCAGACGACATTCCCCCTCTGCAGATCGGCAGTCCCTTCGACTACGAGAAACAAATGAGTGTCCACCTCGTGAAGCAGATGCCCGAACCCCGGGATCCCGCCTACGAGAAAGCGCTCGAAAAATGGATTGCACACTTCACCGACCAGAGCCGCGCACGAGCTTTTGTGCTCTTCACCAGCTATCAGACGATGCGGGCGGTTGCGGAAAATATGACCTCGCATTTTGAAAAAAAGGGATGGCCGCTCCTCGTGCAAGGCACCGGAATGCCTGCCCAGCGAATGGTCCGGGAATTCCGCGAAAACCCGCATAGCGTCCTCTTTGGCGTATCCAGCTTTTGGACCGGTGTGGACGTGCCCGGCGAGGCCCTCAGCAACGTCATCATCACCCGTCTCCCGTTTGCCACGCCCGACCATCCCCTCACCGAAGCCCGTATGGAACGCATCGAAGAAGCCGGAGGCCGCGCCTTCGACAACTACTCCCTGCCCGAAGCCATCCTCCGCCTCCGACAGGGAGTTGGACGCCTCATCCGCAGCAAATCCGACACCGGAACCATCGTCATCCTCGATAGCCGGATCGTGAGCAAAAGCTACGGACGCTCGTTCCTTCGCGCCCTGCCCCCCTGCCCGGTCACGATCCACTAGCCATCAATCGGAGTGGGTTGAAGAACCAATCTGGTTTGTTTCGTTCTTGTCGAGCAGGGCGTTCGTGGAAAGAATCCGCAGGCTATGATTCCTGTCGCTATCGTTGGGGCCAACGGCTACTCGGGGGAAGAACTCTGCGCCATCCTTGCGCGGCATCCTTCGGCTGTGGTGCGGGCGGTCGCCTCCCGGCAACATGCCGGAAAAAAAGTCGGATCGGTTCTGCCGCGACTGGCATCGCGCGGGGCCTTCTCGGATCTCATTTTCAGCGAGCCAACCATGCCGGCCTTGCTGGAGTCCGGCGCGGAGTATTTTTTCTTGGCGCTGCCCCATGGTCTGGCGGCGGAGTTTGCGGCACCGCTTTTTGAGGCGGGTCGGCGGGTGATTGATCTGAGTGCGGATTTCCGTTTGCGCGATGAGGCCACCTACCGGGAGTTCTACGGCGAGGTGCATGGAGCAGGGCATCTGTTTGCGGAAGCGGTCTATGGGCTTCCGGAGGTTTACCGGGATTCCATCCGCAAAGCGCGGCTGGTGGCCTCGGCGGGATGCTATCCGACCAGCATCCTGCTGCCGCTCATCCCGCTCCTCAAGGCGGGGCTCATTGATCCCGCAGACATCGCCGTGTCAAGCGCCAGCGGAGTCAGCGGAGCCGGACGCAAGGCCGAGACCTCGCTGCTCTATGGCGAGTGCAACGAAAGCCTGCGAGCGTATGGGATTCCCAAACACCGACATCTGTCGGAGATTGAGCAGGAGCTGTCGTTGGCGGCAGGACGCACGGTGGTCATTTCGTTTGTGCCGCATCTCGCCCCCATGACCCGCGGGATTCACACCACGATTTTCACACGTCCGGCACCCGGCATCGCCATGGAAAGAATTCTTCCGACCCTCCAAGAAGCCTATGCCAAAGAGCCATTTGTGCGGGTTTCAGAGGCACTTCCCGATACGAAGCATGTCTCGGGCACCAACTTCTGCGACATCTCGGCGCGGGTGGATCCCCGCGCTGGCCGGATCCTCCTGACCTCGGCCATCGATAATTTGGTGAAAGGTGCGGCTGGACAGGCAGTGCAAAATTTTCATTTGATGGCGGGTCTGGATGAAGCGGAGGGACTGATATGAATACGATGAGAAAAATTTCTGGCGGGGTGTGTGCGGCGGGGGGATTTGTGGCTGGTGCAACCGGCTGCGGAATCAAGACGGGCAAGGTCACTCGGGACGATCTGGCGATGGT
>JBBQRY010000312.1:0-2864 GCA_038214335.1 Chthoniobacterales bacterium | reverse complement strand
CGGCTGGAAACTGCACGCCTTATGAAAATCGAACACTTTGCCTTCCAGGCCGTCGATCCTGTCGCCATGGCCGCATGGTATGTCGAGCATCTTGGCATGCGAGTGGTCAAGGCCCTCGGCGCACCAACACACACCCATTTTTTAGAGTCGTGCGATGCGGCGGTGCAGATCGAATTTTACCGCAACGAATCCGCTGCCATCCCTGATTACAAAAATCAGGACCCCTTGATTGTGCATCTCGCTTTTGTCTCCACCGATCCAGAAGCCGACGCCGCCCGGCTCCTGGCCGCCGGGGCCACACATCAATCCGGTCCGACCGTAACCGCTGCGTGTGACACACTCACCATGCTACGCGATCCCTGGGGCTTTCCCCTCCAACTCTGCAAACGCCGCCCATCACTATGACAACACCCAAGCCCTTCGCAACGACCCCGTGCGCTCCGAACAAATCCTCACACGCATCCCCGCCGGACGCTGGGGAACTCCCGACGACTTCAAAGGCCCAACCCTCCTGCTCGCCTCCGAGGTCGGCGCCTACATGCATGGAAGCATCCTTCTGGTGGACGGCGGGTGGATGGGTCGATAAATTTGACAACCACATTGCTGTCAAAAATCGAAAACACGTTCTGTGCAGCCAAGTAAGCAGGTTTGGCGGAAACAACCGACTTGATGTCTTCGCAAGTTTTGAGGTTGTCGGGATTCCGGGGATATCCGTGAAAAGTAACGGCATCGACCAGTCTCAATTTGCCCTGCCCGGCAAGTGAGGCGAGAAATGCCTCCGCGAATGCGGGTTTGCCTGCCAGACTCAGCGCATAAATCTTCGCATCCGGTTGTTCGGAGCGACATAGCCTGCCGAAGGCAGCCCGAAGGGCAGCACTGGAGGATGCCAGTGGGATGGACTTCTGCATATCCCCTCCCCCAAAGCGGCGGTCGTCCGCTTTGGTTCGAAGCTTCGGACGTCGTGGACCGCCGCTACAAGGGGATTATCCCCTCGTTCTCTTACTCTCACTCGTTCTCGCACGCTCGGGTCTCTGTCATTGCGTTGATGAAGGGGTATCAGGGAGTTTTTGCAAACTCGATGATCGAGACCGAATGCCTTGGCAGAACCCAGTGCGAATCTGCGGATTTTCCTTCAGTCACCTGCACGGGCAGTTCCATGGCCCGGGCAAACGGAGCCCGGGGATCGGATTGCAAAACATGATGCTTCCAAGTTGCCCCGGCAACTTGCGGAGGCAGCAGCAGAGTGAGTGGCACATCGTCGGTCAGACTCCGGTTGATGACGTGGACGTAGGTGGCAGTGGCACTGCGGGTAACCAGGGCATCGAGCAAAGCGAGGCTCTCGAGCTGCGGCCACCAGGGGGTGAACTGGGGCGGATGAGCGACGGACGGAGATCGTTCCAAGCGCGAGACCAACAGCTCGTTGCCGGTGAGGTGCCGGTAAAACCGGGAGACCTGACCCTGCGGAAACCAATACGGCGGCTCTTTCCCTGCGGGATCGGCCCGAATGGCCGTAATGTCCCACGAAGTACCGAGCAGCATCGACTGCGTCGCTAGCGAGACGACGCCTGCCTGGCGCAGGATGCCATGGAGAAACCCGGCCGTGGCCAGCCGGGCCGGCACTTCGATGCCGAAGGATCTTCCCGCCATTACCCGCCCGGTGTTCCAAGCGTTGAAATTCCATTCAGTGACAGCCACCCGGTAACCGGCCTCCGCCATCTCTTTGTAATATCCGCCAAAGCCGATGTTCTGTCCGCGGTCATCATACAAGCCAGGTGCCGCGACCAGCCCATACCACACCTGCTCCTCACTCAACTCCGCGGATGGTGTGGACTGCCCCTGGAGACGGGTGCCACTGAAACCCATCGGAGCATAGTGATGGGCACCGAGATGACTGTAGAGGGCGCGTATCTCCGGATCCAAATACAACTTCCGGCGGGCTGCATTGGGAATGTCGTTCGCAGGATTATGGGCATCATGAAATCCGTCGATGATCAATTCCACACTGGGATCCACGGCCTTGAGCGCCCGCCCGTAGGCCAGCAGGCATTCGCGAAACCATTCCCAGGCCGCTTCGTCGTCCGCGAGTCCAAGCTTCGCTCGTGCCTCAGCATTTTTCGGCGGCCAAAAAAAGTATGTTTCGTTTCCAACCATGAAATAGCGCACCCCTGCGGGCTCAGCCCTTCCGTTGCGGGCGCGCACCGCACCCCAATCAGGCATGCCTGCGGGCAGAATCGCTCCCGGGCGGGCATTGGCATAAGCGAGGAGTCCGGCTTCATGCCGGGCAGCTTCTTCGAGCGGACGCTCGCGGTAAAGTGCCTGCCGCAGATTGCCCACCAGCACCACCTGACTGCCCAACTCGCCGGCCAGGGTGAAAAATTCGTCGAGACCGAAGCGGTTTGTCACTTCGTTGCCATTCTTGCCGATGGACACCGGCCGCTTCGCCGCCTCCCGTCCCGGCGCGTGATCAATGAGATCGGTCCAGTCCATGTGATCCACGTCCGTGCCACCGGGAAAGCGGAGAACCGGCGGGCTGAGTTCCCGCAGCATCCGCCCCACCTCGGTCGGCAGTCTTCCTTTCTCATCCACCAAACCCTCCGGCCCGAACTCACCTCCCCACGACGGGCGCTCCAGAAATTGACCGAAGATTTCAGGTGCCACCCGGGCTGCCACGCGATCCTCCACATGGAGAACGGCTCCATCCTCCGCAAGAGACAAACAAGTGTGGGCCATGAGACAAGCCAGCAAGAGGCTTATCTTCATGAAAACAATGCCCCGCTGAGATGTAACATGTCAGTAATTGCTTCATCCATTTCTGGAATATTTCTGGTTTTCATTGATGTGTATCTTGTAGGTTTGTTGCAAAT
>JBBQRY010000311.1:0-2882 GCA_038214335.1 Chthoniobacterales bacterium | reverse complement strand
CGTCTCAAACCAGCGGCTCGCCGAGGCCGGATTTGTTGCGAAACGCTCGCTCGATGACGGGATCCGCGAGCTTCTCAAAGGCTACAAAATGCTCGGACGCGGCAAATTCAAAAACGTCTGATCCCCCGTCAACCCACGCCTGCCATGTTACCTCTGGAATTACCTGTCGCCATCCTCGCCGGAGGACTTGGCACCCGGCTCCGCTCGGTGGTTTCCGACCTTCCGAAGGTGCTGGCACCGGTCTGCGGGCGGCCGTTTCTGGCATGGTGGCTGGATGCCATCGCCCGCCACGGACCCCGCGATGTCGTGCTCTGCACCGGCTACATGGCGGAGAAGGTCGAAGAGGCCATGGGCACTACGCATGGTCCGCTCCGTCTTCACTACTCGGCGGAAAAAGAACCCCTCGGCACCGGCGGATGCCTCCGGCAGGCATGGGAATGTTTTCGTCCTGAAACCATGCTCGTGCTCAACGGGGATTCGTTTTGCGCACCCGACCTCGCGGCCTTTTATCAATCCTTCCAGGAATCCGGCGCGGCGGCAGGGATGGTCCTTCTAGAAATGGATGACACCTCGCGATACGGCAGGGTGGATTTGGCGGAGACCAGCAGGGTCACATCGTTCTCGGAGAAGGGCCAAGCTGGGTCAGGATGGATTAATGCCGGCGTCTATCTGCTCCGCAGCGCACTTTTGGAGCAACTGCCGCATGGCCTCCCGTCATCGATCGAGCGCGACCATTTTCCCAATTGGATCGGGCGGGGAATCACGGGCTTCAAATACTCCGGGCCATTTCTTGATATTGGAACCCCGGAGACGTATATCGAAGCCGAGTCGTTTTTCTCCGCAATGCGCCCCGAGCTGTCACCTGAGCGCTTCCATTCCCCCCAACTCTGAACCGCCCAAGCCATGATCATTACGCGCACTCCCTACCGCATCTCGTTCCTTGGAGGAGGCACCGATTATCCCGGCTGGTTCCGGCACCACGGCGGCGCGGTGATCGCCACCAGCATCGATAAATACTGCTATCTGACCTGCCGCTATCTTCCGCCGTTTTTCGAGCACCAATATCGCATTGTTTATTCGCGCACCGAGGCCTGCTCGCGGGTGGAGGAAATCCAGCATCCGGCGGTCCGCGAGGGGCTGAAATTTCTCGGCATCACGCAGGGGATCGAGCTCCACCACGACGGCGATCTTCCGGCCCGCAGCGGGATGGGATCGAGCTCCTCGTTTGCTGTCGGCCTCATGCAGATCCTCCACGCCCTGCAAAACGGGATGGCGAGCAAAGAGCAGTTGGCCAAGGAGGCGATCAACCTCGAACAGAATCTTCTGCAGGAAAACGTCGGTTCGCAGGATCAGATCAGCGCGGCCTACGGCGGATTCAACCACATCACATTTCTCCCGAACGACGAGTTTGTGGTGCGCCCGATCATCCTCGGACGCGAGCGCATGGCGCAGTTTCAAAGTCATTTCATGCTGTTCTTCACGGGCATCAACCGGACAGCTTCCGATGTGGCCTCCAGCTTCGTTCCCAACATCGAAGACAAAAAGCGGCAGCTCCGGGTTTTGCGCGATCTTGTCGAGGAGGGGATGGCGTTGCTCTCCGGTGGAGCGGATCTGGCCGGATTCGGCGAGCTGATGCACGAGGCCTGGCTCGCCAAAAAAAGTCTGAGCGACCTGATCAGCAACAGCGAGGTCGACCGGGTTTACGATTGCGCACGGGCGGCTGGAGCGCTTGGCGGCAAGCTGATCGGAGCCGGCGGCGGTGGATTTCTTCTGCTGTATGCCCCCCCCACAAAGCACGACGATATCCGGCAGGCGCTCTCCGGTCTGATCCACGTTCCATTTCAGTTTGAGTTTGAAGGCAGCCGGATTGTCTTTTACGATCTCGAGCAGGACTATGCCGATATCGCCGCGCGGCGCGAATGCCAGCCAGCCCCTTCGTTCCGCGAATGGCAGAAAGCGCCCACGGGAAATCCCCGACAGACCGTCTGATCAATCGTTTATGCCCATCACCGATCTCACCCCCGAGGACCTCATCCGATTTGAGGAGGATATCGCCGCTGACTTCAATGCCGGAAAAATCCGCGCGCCAGTCCACCTGTATTACGGCTGCGAGCAGCCGATGATCGATGTGTTTTCCCGTGTCGCGGCCGACGACTGGGTGATGTGCTCCTGGCGCAGCCACTACCAGTGCCTGCTCAAGGGCGTCCCCCCGGAACTTGTCAAAGCCGAGATCATGGCCGGTCACTCGATCACACTCTGCTTCCCGGAATACCGTGTTTTTTCCTCGGCCATCGTCACCGGCAGCCTGCCCATCGCAACCGGCGTGGCTCTCGGCATCAAGCGACGCGGCGGACACGAAAACGTCTGGTGTTTCCTTGGGGAAATGACCGCCGAAACAGGGCTCGCCCACGAGTGCATCAAATACGCCACCAACTTCGACCTCCCGATCCACTTTGTTGTCGAGGACAATGGAAAATCGGTTTGCACCGACACGCGGGTCGCCTGGAACCAGCCGGTCCTGAGCTGGGAAAAAACCGCCCACCCGAAAGTCACCTCCTACCAATACGAAACCAAATACCCGCACGCCGGTGCCGGCATGAGGGTTCAATTCTAAAGCCATGAAATATTTTGACGAACTGAAGCGCTCGATGGACTGGCTCGCGCAAGATCCGCGGATTCTTTTTCTCGGGCAAGCGGTGGCATTCCCCGGCACCGCGATGACGAACACGCTCAAGGACGTGCCGCGCGAAAAGCTGCTGGAGATGCCGGTGGACGAGGAGTTGCAGATGGGAATGACGACAGGCCTCGCGCTCGACGGATCGGTCCCGGTCTCGCTCTTCCCCCGCTGGAACTTCCTTCTGCTCGCGACGAACCAACTGGTT
>JBBQRY010000310.1:0-2883 GCA_038214335.1 Chthoniobacterales bacterium | reverse complement strand
ACTGGCGATAGGTTCTGATAACAATCTCAGGTATCCTGGACCCACGCCCCCGACTACTTCAAAATATTCCTAGCCAGAGTTGTTGAGATTTGTAGCTTGGACAAGATGAGATTTTACTTTTTCCGCGTTGCCCAGGTGCTCGGGCTATGGGTTGCGACCTCCATCCCAAGCCTCGCTCAGTCCCCGTATGTGTTGCACATCAGCGTGGACGGACTGCGTGCAGACGCCATCACGGCGCTTGGAAGCGGGGAGGCTCCCAACCTGTCGCTTTCCCTGCTGGGACTCCCGCCCGTTCCCGGCTCAAGCATCAATTCCAAACAAGATCTGGCGGTTTCTCCAAATCAAAACCAATAGATCGTTAACGAACCATCGGTATTCTCGGAGGCATTATGAGCACGGGAGAAGTATTGCAGGAATTTCGGGCGCTGTCCGCCCGGGAACGCAAGTGGGTGGCCGAAGTGATTATGACCGAGGAGGATTCTTGGATTCCGGAGTCCTTCCGGCAGGGGATGGAAGACATCGCCGCCGGTCGCGTGATGGAAATGGATGACGCCTTGAGCGAAATCCCTCCGCACAGTCCAAAAAAATGACGTATCGGTTCCAAGCCACCGAGACGTTCTGGAAAACTGAGAGAAGGATCTTATTTCAGCATTCCGGGGGGAACATTCGATCTGGGAGGGCGAGGCTCCGTCCGAGCCGTGATATAGGGGTTCACAAGGTTCGCCCTCCCGTTATTGTTCCTTACGCGAGGATCGAGGCACAAAGCGGCACCTTGACGCGCTGCTCAGTGAGGGCTCAGCAATCCCGCGATTCGTAATCCCTCAAATAGCAGGGTTTGACCTTTTCCGTCAGAGCGGACGGCACGACGGTGCCTCCACAGATTTCTATAAATCGACAATCCTTACACCCACGCGCGAAATCCGCCCCTGATTCCGCGCCGCGCTTCTCCCACTTCGTAAGCACACTCCGCAACCTCTGCTCCCGCACGTTGCCGTGGCGGATGGCACCCGCAGAAAATTTCTCAAGAATGTTTCCGCAATCGTCGATCATGAGTTCGCCACGCCGGGGAGCCCGTTGCCGCTGGAGCTGACGCCACATCGAGTCCGCCCTCTTCGCATCTCGTCGTCTCGCAAGCATCCAAAAAAATGCGCCGTCTGCCCGCTGCCCAAGCGTGAGCGTCTCGCGGCTGTGCCCGTCATGATCCCAGCGCCGCACTGCATCATCCACCATGTGGAGTCCTCGCCGCAGATCCGTGTCCGTGGGTCGTTCCCGGGTTTTTCCTCCGACATGCACCAGGGCCACAAGCGGGATTTCCTCCTCCTCTATCCACTCCAGCGCCTCGGGCAGATTCTGCAAATTCCGTCGCGTCAGGCGCAATCGTAGGCCCGCAGCAAGTCCGGCCCCGCGACAATGCCGAATGGCCGAACGCGCACGCTGGACGGCGGCCGCACGACCCCGAATTTGCTCGGATTCCGCCGTCCGGCTTGCAAAGGAAACCCCAACACACGCAATCCCCAAATCCCGTAAACGCTCGGCGGCATGGGAATCGATCCGAGAACCCGTCGTCGCCACCTCCACGCGTAAACTCCGCGCACAGGCATAGCCTGCAACGTCGTAAAAATGCGGATGCAGCATCGGGTCGCCACCCGCGAGAGCTACGGACTCGACGCCGCTCGCGCACAGGTCATCAATCACCGCCATCATCTCTTCCAGCCGCACTTCGCCGGGATCATTGACCAACGACGAACCCATGCCGCAATCTGGACACCGCAGGCTGCACCGCCGGGTAAGCTGCCACACCACATGCCGCCTGTCCGCAGATCCCTCTCCGGTCCATCCCGCAAAGGCAGTCGCCCGCGTAGGCCGGGCTCCGCAAAGGAGATGGGTCACATGGAGCATATTGATCCGAAGGACATTGCGCCCGCTTTGCCGTTACGTCCTTGACCCCCGTCAATGTTTTTCAGCATCTCAACCGCGGGTTTTGGGCCTTACGTCCGATCACGTTACTGGGCGAACCCCCGCCCATAGGTGGATAGGGCGGATTCTCCCAAAAACACAAGTCGGGCGTGGCACCTCGCTTCGCTTCTTTCCGAACCCGGATGACATCCTTGTCGCAGACGACTGCGCGGAAACGGATTGCCGAGCCGAACGACCGGAGCAGGTCGAACAAATGTCCCCCGCGGCACTTGCCGGGGCGTGGTAGAATGTCCCGGCCATGGGAGCAAGGCAGGGGCCACACTTTGACCCCCGTTTTGCGTAAGTTGTTGATAATGAGCGGGTAGAGGGAATCGAACCCTCATGGCCTGCTTGGAAGGCAGGAACTTTACCACTAAGCTATACCCGCGAAAGGAAGCACCTACTTATGCCAACAAACGCCCTGGGTCAACTCTGAAAAATGATTCCGGATCATTTTTTTCGCTTCATCTCCCCGTTTCTCCTCTGTGTCCCTCCGGTTTCCGCTTTCTCCATGTCTGGGATATGGCGTTTTAATTCTGCCGGATTTGGGTTGATCTTGGAAATTTGGACCGTCAAACTCTGGTTTTTCATGCCATCGCTCAGCCGCTATCTGGACGCCGCCATTTTGAAGCCTGAAACAACCGATGCCGAGTTGGCCGAGGCGCTTGAGGCTTGTGTGCGGCTGGGGGTCTTCAGCGTCTGTGTGCGTCCCTGCGACATTCCGCAGGCCATCGAGGTCTGCAAGGGCACCGACACCGCCGTCTGTGTGGTGTTAGGTTTCCCGCATGGCGACCAGCTTTCTGCCAGCAAAGCGGACGAGGCCATCCGCTACATTGGTCTGGGCGTCGGGGAGATCGACATGGTGGCCAACTATGGCTGGGCAAAGTCCGGGCGCTGGGAGGATGTCCTTGCCGACATCTCCGGGGT
>JBBQRY010000309.1:0-2888 GCA_038214335.1 Chthoniobacterales bacterium | reverse complement strand
GCTCCGACCGGTCCACAGTAGCCTCTCTCACGTATTGAACTCACCGTTGTCCACGCACTATAAACCCAAAGACGAATGCGGCGTTTTTGCCGTTTTCGGCCATCCCGACGCGGCTCTTCTGACGTATTACGGGCTCTTCGCACTTCAGCACCGAGGTCAGGAAAGTGCTGGCATCGTTTCGGCCAAAGGCGCGGAACGCTCCTTTACGGTCCACAAAGGCATGGGCTTGGTTTCACAGGTTTTCCCGACCGATGAGCTCGATCGACTCACCGGAACCCGAGCCATCGGGCATGTGCGCTACTCGACGACCGGCTCCAGCAATGTCAAAAATGCCCAGCCGTTTGTGGTGGATACCGCACGTGGCCAACTCGCCATCGGGCACAATGGGAACTTGGTCAACGCCGCCGCCCTGCGCTCGGAACTCGAAGCCCGCGGGTCGATTTTTCAAACCACCGTCGATAGCGAAATCGTCCTTCATCTTCTTGCCCAGCCGCATGGTGCAGGAGGCGGACTCGCTTCGCTGCGACGGCTCGAAGGCGCGTTCTCGATCGTGCTCATGGGCGACCACGAAATCATCGGCTTTCGCGATCCGCAGGGCTTCCGTCCGCTCTGTATCGGACGCGTGGATGGTGCCTATGTGCTGGCGTCTGAGAGCTGTGCGCTGGATTTGATCCATGCGGAATTCCTGCGCGATGTCGAACCCGGCGAAGTCGTCATCATTGACGGGAGTGGCATTCGCAGCGAGTGGCCATTCAAAAAAAGCCGAAGTGCGTTTTGCATGTTTGAATACGTGTATTTCGCACGTCCCGACAGCATTGTCGGCGGTGCCAATGTGAGCAGGGTCCGCACAGAAATGGGACGTCAGCTCGCCCGCGAGAACCCGGTCGAAGCCGACATCGTCGTTCCGGTGCCGGACTCTGGAATCTTTGCCGCCATCGGATTTGCCGAGGAGTTGGGGATTCCGTATTATCCGGCCTTTGTGCGCAACCACTACATCGGTCGCACGTTCATCCAGCCGACCCAGTTGATCCGGGATTTTAATGTGCGCGTGAAGCTCAACCTCATCCGCGAGGCAGTCGAGGGCAAGCGGGTGGTGGTGGTGGATGATTCAATTGTGCGGGGCACGACCGCCCGCACGCGCGTGATCAATCTGCGTGAAAACGGTGCGAAGGAAGTCCACATGCGGATCAGTTGTCCTCCGCACAAGAACGCCTGCTACTACGGCATTGATTTTCCCGATCCCGAAAAGCTCCTTGCCAATCAATGCACGCATGAGGAAATCTGCAAATACCTCGGTGCGGACTCGATTGGATACCTCAGTGTCGATGGGATGGTGCAGGCCACCGGACGACCCTTCAACGAGTTCTGCATGGCGTGTTTCAATGGCGAGTATCCGGTCCCGTTCGATGCCGGATTTGACAAGCTCATCATGGAAAACCGCCGTGACAACGCGCGCCTTCTTGACCCCGATCCCCATCCTCTTCTCTAATTATTCCCATGCCCCGCAAAATCAAAGCCTATGCAGCAGCCGGCGTCGATGTGGACCTCGGCAACCGCGTTAAACGCGGAATTCACCGCCTCGTCGCCTCGACGCACGGACCCGAAGTGCTCGGAAAAATTGGGGGCTTCGGCGGCTTGTTCCGGCCGAATTTCAAAGGGTTTCGTGACCCGGTTCTGGTCTCGAGTGTCGATGGCGTGGGCACGAAACTCAAGATTGCCTTTGCGACCGGGCGTCACGACACGGTCGGTCAGGATCTCGTCAATCACTGCATCAACGACATTGCGGTGATCGGTGCGAAGCCGCTCTTCTTCCTCGATTACATCGCCGGCGAGAGCCTCGACGCAACGGTTTTCAAGCAGATCCTGAAGGGGTTCTCCAAAGCCTGCCGGGACGGTGGCTGTGCGCTGATCGGCGGCGAGACCGCCCAGATGCCCGGCATGTATCATCCCGGCGAATACGATCTCGCGGGAACCATCGTGGGCGTCGTGGACCGTCCGAAAATCCTGGATGGATCGAAAATCCGTGTGGGGGATATTTTGATTGGGTTGCGTGGGAACGGACTTCACACCAACGGCTACTCACTCGCGCGCAGCGTGCTTCTGCAAAAACTGCGTCTGCCGCTCCACAAGCCCGCCAGCGGGATGAAGGCTACGCTCGGCAGCGAACTCCTGCGTGTGCATCCGAACTACCAGCCGCTCATGGCCTCGCTGCCCGATGGCATGTTGCATGGTGCGGCCCACATCACCGGCGGCGGTCTGCTGGACAATCTTCCGCGTGTGCTGCCCGAAGGCTGCCGCGCCCTCATCAACAGCCGGGCATGGAAAGTGCCGATCCTCTTTGAACTCATCCAGCATGGAGGACTTGTGCCTCAGCAGGAAATGTATCAGGTCTTCAATATGGGAATCGGCATGGTGCTCGTCGTCTCCGCCAAAAATGCTACGGACGCCGTCCGCCTCACCCGCGGCATCGTCATCGGCTCGGTCGTCAAAGGCGCGAAGGATGTCGTGATCGAGTGAGATTGTGAAACTCTGGAAACGCAAACCTGCACTGGGCATCGGCATCGGAGTCGGCGTTTTGGGAGCCTTTGCCCTCGCCCTCCGCTATGGCACGAAACGTGCCGCCCGCGAGCCGATTCCTGACACGATTTCTCCCGCCATCTTTGCCACGCGGATCGCCAGAACGAGCTTTGGAGAAATGATTTACCATGTGAGCGGGGCCGGTCATCCGCTCGTTTTCCTTCACGGGGTTTTCCTGGGTGCCTCCTCTTACGAGTGGTCGCGCGTGTATCCGGGATTTGTGATGGACCACGAAGTGATCGTGCCCGACCTCATCGGCTTTGGAGAATCGGAACGTCCTGCCACGCGCATGGATGCCGGAGACTATGCCG
>JBBQRY010000308.1:0-2944 GCA_038214335.1 Chthoniobacterales bacterium | reverse complement strand
GGGCATCCTGCTGGAAGGCGACCGAGTTACGGTGCGACACACGGCCCGGAATGATGGAGACGAACCCATCCAGATTGCCTCATGGGCACTGAGTGTGATGCGCCCCGGCGGACTGGAAATCATTCCCCAACCCCCCCTTGGCGAGCATCCGAGGGATTTGTTGCCGAACCGGGGAATTGTGCTCTGGCCTTACACGGATCTGAGCGATCCGCGCTGGCACCTGGGAAGGGACTTCTTTACCTTGCGCCAGAGCGAGGGATTCCCGCCGACCAAAATGGGACTTTCCCATAATGAAAAATGGGTCGCGTATGTTTCCGGTGATGAGTTGTTTATCAAGACGTTTGACCACGTGACCGGGGCGGTTTATCCAGATGGCGGATGCAATTTCGAGACATTTACCAACGACGAAATGCTCGAAATCGAGTCCCTGAGTCCGTTGGCTGCGTTGGAACCCGGCGAATCAGTATCCCACTCCGAGCATTGGTTTCTCTTTCCGATCACCGGTGAAGCGGAGATTTCCTCTGAAGCTTCGCTGGCCAATTGGCTGAGTCCCTTCCTCAACCGCTGCGGCTTGGAATGAAAAATCTCTTTCTTTGCGCGATGGGCTGCGTTGTGGCCGTGTTTTGTCTCGGCGGATGTCAGACCGTCGAGATCGATTCGCCTGCGCGGGCAGAGATGAATGCGGCGATTTCGGCTGAGCAACCGGGGGATTATTTCATCGGACGCCGCATGTATAAGAAGGATTACAAAATGTGGGGCTACGTGCGCGAGCCTGGGAAACCGTGGAAATCGGCCCAGCTCGTGATGATGAACGAGCAGGTGAAGTTGGCACCGGACCGTGAAGCCGGAAAGCTCGGTTCCGACAACAGCTACGAATACCGGCTCTACGGAGGATTTTCCGGCGAGAAGGTCTATGAACCCGCCAGCGATGAGTTCTATCCGGAATTTGTCCTCAAGGGATACGAAGTCCGCTCCGGCGCCCCCGCCCGGATCTACAGCACCAAACGCCAAGAAGATCCCACCGTCCGCATCATTGCGCCACCAATTTAGCCCCCAAAATCCAGCAAATTTCCTGCGGCACTGTTTTAGGCTTGCCGCGCACGGTGGGGAAAATACCTTGTTGAAATCTTATGAGTGAGCAGAGCCCCATGGCCTACGACTCGAAAATCGAGGGCAATATCATTTTTACCAGAGTGGACGCCGCCATCAACTGGATGCGCAGCAACTCGTTATGGCCAATGCCGATGGGCCTAGCCTGTTGCGCCATCGAGCTGATGGCCACCGGTGCCGCCCGTTTTGACATTTCGCGTTTCGGAGCGGAAGTCATGCGGTTTTCGCCGCGGCAGAGCGATGTGATGATCGTGGCAGGAACGGTGACCTACAAGATGGCCCTCTCGGTGAAGCGCATTTGGGATCAGATGCCCGAACCCAAGTGGTGCATAGCCATGGGCGCCTGCGCTTCCTCCGGCGGCATGTATCGCAGCTATGCCGTCCTCCAGGGGATTGACCATCTCATTCCCGTGGATGTCTATATTTCCGGATGTCCGCCACGTCCCGAAGCCCTGCTCGATGGCCTGATGAAGCTCCAGCAGAAGATCATGACCGAGCCTGCGCTCAAGGACCAAAAGAAAGCCCTCTTCGAGAAAGTATGACTCCCGCCGATGCCGCCGCCAAGATTGCCGTGGAGTTTCCTTCCGCGATCAAAGACCAGACCCCATTCCGAGGCGAGTTAACGCTTCGACTGGAAGCCGACGCTCTGCGCAATGTTTGCCAATTTGCCAAGGACCGCCTTGCGTTTGATTACTTGATCGATATTTCTGCCGTGGACCACTTTGGCGATGAACCCCGGTTCGAGGTCGTCTATGAGCTGTCGTCGATTTCTCACCACGCCCACTTGCGCCTGAAAATCTCCGTGAGCGAGGACGCCTGCGAAGCGCCGACCGTGAGCGATATCTGGCCGACAGCCGACTGGCACGAGCGCGAGGTCTATGACCTGATGGGGATTCGGTTTGCCAACCACCCTGACCTGCGCCGGATTCTGATGTGGGAAGGATATCCGTATCACCCACTACGCAAGGACTTTCCATTGGAAGGGAAACCGACCGATGCCCCGGGAATCGCCTTTTCCGAGGTGGCTCCCTTGGCCGGAGGCCCTTTTGTGACCGTGCCAACAACAGGAACCACACAGGTGCGCGAACCCCGCGCGCGACACGCCGGGGATGCGGTGCATCCTCCCCAATTTATCGAAGAACCTTGATCGCCGACCCCGCCAGTCTGGCAGAGCTTGTGGGCAAGCTGGCCGGATCCTCCCAGATCGCCCTCGATACCGAAGCCGACAGCCTCCACTGTTACTTCGAGAAACTGTGCCTCATCCAGGTGAGTTCCGAGGAAGGCCATTGGTTGATCGATCCGCTGACCTCCATTGACCTTCAGCCCTTCTTCGATCTCGTTTGCTCGAAACGTCTGGTCTTTCACGGAGCCGACTACGATATGCGCCTCCTTCGGCGCTCGGGAGTTTTTGAACCAGTGGCTCTTTTTGATACCATGATTGCCGCGCGTCTGTGCGGACGTGCGGGTCTCGGTCTTGCCGCACTGGTCGAAGGGTTTTTCGGAGTTCAGCTCTCCAAGGCTTCGCAGAAGGCCAATTGGGCGATTCGTCCGCTCTCGGATCAGATGGTCGAATACGCGATGAACGACACGCGGTATCTGCTCGAAATCGCCGCAACCTTGGAAAGCGACCTCCGCCAACTCGGACGTTGGGAGTGGTTTGAGGAATCTCGCGACCGGATGATCGCCTCCACCCGCGAGGTCAAGGAGCGCGACGACAACACCGCCTGGAGGATTTCCGGCAGTCATGCCCTCTCGCCTCATGCCCAGGCGGTGCTCCGGATTTTGTGGTTCTGGCGCGATGCCGAAGCGCGGGCCTGGGACCGTCCTCCCTTCC
>JBBQRY010000307.1:0-2953 GCA_038214335.1 Chthoniobacterales bacterium | reverse complement strand
ATTTCAAACCCGCCGAAAGATTGTCTCATGCCGCGCCAGCCAGTTCTCGACGGCGAAGGTGAGGACCGCGTGAGCGCGGGCTGCGAATGCGAAGGATTCCTGCTCCGCCATCACTTGCTCGATTGCGGAGGCCAGCAATTCGGGGTCACCCGCCAAATCCTCGATCCATGACTCCCGCACCGGCACGAGCACCCCGGCGTTCCCCGATACGAGTTCGGGCAGCCCCCCGCTCGCCGTGGCCACAACCGGAACCCCGCAGGCCATGGCCTCAATCGGCACCGTCGGGCAGGGATCGTTGAACTTCGTGTGCAGAAGCACATGGGCCTGACGGTAAAGATCTGGGGCCTCACTCTGTGAGAACGCTGGAAGAATCCGAACATGCTCTGCCATCCCGGCCATCGCTTCCGTGACCTCCCGCTTCGCTCGCGGCCAGCGAAATTCCCCTGCAATGGTCAGCCGCACCTTGCGTCCTCGTTTAATCAGCACGCGTAGCGTGTCGAGGGCGGACTTCGTCCGATAGAGCGCATGGCTGGTTCCCGCAGAAAGGATCTCCCATGTCTCGAAACTTGGCTTCGAGGGCGCAGGCGAAAATATCGCGGTATCGACCGGATTCAAACAAATTTGCCAAGGTGCGTCGCTCGGACCCAGATAGCGCTCCGCGCTCAACCGCGAGAACTCGCTTTGATTGACAACATAGTCTGCTTGGGCGCGCAGTGCCGCCATCCGCAGGTTAAACCACGCATAGGAGTCCCCATAGCAACCGGGATACGCAATGCCATTCTGGTTCCAAACCAGCTTGGCTCCCTGAGCTTTGGCTTGTTGGACAATTTCCTCAGCATGAGGAGGAAGCGCACTGCTGACCAGATAGATGAGATGAAACCTTTGCCGTTGCTCGGGAAACTTTTCTTTAAGAGCAATCAGCTTCACCTGACCGCCAATCGGCAACCCGCATTTTTGATCGTCCTCCAGCCGTCCGTAGTTGACCAACATATCTTCACTCGTGGACGGAATCTGGATTGCTTCAGCTCGCTTGCGAACCGCACGCCTCGCCCCGGCATGCCGCCACCGGGAGCCCACTTCCCGCAGGGAAAACCACACGCGGGAAGCCAAAGAAACCGGCTCAACAAAACGTGGCTTCATCGTGTGGCTTTCGCTGAGTTCACGATCCGCGCGGCCTCGCGCTCGACATCGGTCGCAGGGGTTCCATTTCTTCGCAACCCCGCCATAGCGCGGGCGACCTGAGAATGCGCACCCAGTGGCTGACGAAATATCCGCCTGAGCCGTGACAATCCGAGTCCAACAAATCCCCCGATAGCACGAGCCATCGGCTCCGGAGATCCATCAAAGCCCCCATATGCCTGCATCAAATGGTCCCCCAGGGATTCCATGGAATGGCTTTCCAGCGCGGCCTGCCGCAGGGGCTCGATATCCGGAGGACTCACCGCAATGCGAACAAGCAGCCCGGCCCCTTCTCCCGGCGTGGCATACAAATATCCCGGCAACAAATCCGCCGCCATACCGACCGAAGTGCTGATGACGGGTCGCCCTGCAAACAAAGCCTCCAACACAGCATAGGGACCGCCCTCCCAGCGCGAGGAAATTAAAACTCCATCGAGCATCGCGTAAAGGCGGTTCAATTCCGATCTCGGCAACACGTTCACGCGAAAATCATCGCCATCGATTTCCTTCCCCACAAACACATAAGGAATCCCCCGCCGCGCCAACTCCCGCCGCAGCCAATGACGTCGCGGCCCCGCCAAAAGGACTTTCAAATACGGAATCTCCCGGCGGGCGAGTTCGACGACATCCGCAAAAATGTCCGGTCCTTTCTGCGCCTTGGGCAAGGAAATATCCCGCTCCAGCGAATCGCGATGGAAGTTTCCGACAAGGAAATCCTCCGCTCGGATCCCATGCTTCTCCCGAAGGCTGCGCCGTTCCGCCTCCGGGATCGGACAAAAGATGTCCTGGTCCACCGAATACGGCGCATACGCCACTGGCAGCCCCAATTCACGAAATTGCCCAACGGCTTCCTGCGACCGCGCGATCCAAAGATCCACCCGCGCCGCTGCTTCCTCAAACCCGTGACAGGTCAAATAAAAGGCAGGCGGGTTATCCGCGAAGCAGAGCACGGATTTTCCTTCCAGCGCACGCTTCCCCGCAGCCACCAGCGGCGGCCACCATGCGGAGTGGATAATGCGGGATCGTGCGAAAGATCCGAGCGTCACCCGCCCCTCGACCGCCAAACGCGCACGATCTAGGTCCTCATCCAACGCCCAGCCGATTCCCTGGCCGCCAAAAAAATGCATGCGTGGTTTCATCGCGAACAAATCAGTTGTTGGACAAGCTTCCGGTAAGCGGCGCACATCGAATCCCCGGACGGTGCTTCACGCAGCACGCGGGCACGCAACTTCGAATAATTTTCCCTCAGCCGCTCGAAGGCCTCAAAAAAATCTTCGCCGAGCAACTCCCCAAATCGTTTCCCCATTTCGACCGTGCCTCCCGTGTCCGCCGTGTAAAGCAATGGCAATCCGCACTGCATGGCCTCGACCGGATGCATGGCCCCCGGCTCATAACGCGAGGCCGTGATCGCCACATGGCACTCCCGAAGCGTGCCCGCAAGTTGCTTCCCAGATCGTGCCGAAAAAGTTTTCGCGGCTCGCCACCGGATCGCTTCCGGCCATCGCCCGACAATCCAGAGCTCAACCCCCGGAAGTTTGCCATCCGCAATCGCCCCATCAATGGCCTCATACACCGGAAACCCCTTCGCCGGATTATCCGACCAATGGTGGGTGACCAAACGCAAGGGCTCTCCGGGTTTCCACACCCGCCCCCCGAAGGGATGAAACACCGCCGGATTTGCTCCGTTGTGAATCACGCTGTGTGGACAAGCCACATCGAACCACCGCTCCGCATGGTAGTTCCGCAGCCATTCCGAAACAAACACCGTGTGATC
>JBBQRY010000306.1:0-2967 GCA_038214335.1 Chthoniobacterales bacterium | reverse complement strand
CTTTGTTTTTATGCTGCACCCCATGTTTGCGGAGCAGGCGGCAGGGGTGAAGGAGGCGCTGGGCCTGATCAAGGATCCCCAGCTCGTGAAGCAGCTCACCGTGCCGACCGTGCTGGCATGGTTGCTTCCGGCGGGAGTTCTCGGATTGTTCACGGCGGCATTGATTTTTGCGGCCATCGCAACCGATGACACGCAACTCCATTCCTGGGGAAGTATTTTTGTGCAGGACATCCTCATGCCGATTCGCGGGCGGCCATTCTCCCCCGAGGCGCATATGCGGGCGCTGCGTCTGGCAGTGGTCGGGGTGGCAGGATTTGCCTTTTTCTGGTCCATGGTCTTTCCGCTGCGCGACTATGTGCTCATGTATATGCTTGCGACCGGCACGATCTATCTGGGTGGATCGGGTGCTGTCATCATCGGAGGTCTCTACTGGCGGCGGGCCACCACAGCGGGAGCCTATTCCGCGATGGCCACAGGCGCAACGATCGGAGTGGTGGCTGTGCTTGCGCAGGGCTTCTGGCCTCGGATGACATTTTTCCATCAGTGGCTTCCCCAGTTTCCGCTCAACGGCGTGCAAATCGCGCTGAGTGCCTACATTGTATCCATCATCGTCTTTGTGTCCGTTTCGCTGCTCACCTCGCGAGCGCCCTTCAATTTGGAGAAGCTGCTGCACCGCGGGGAATACGCCCTGCCGGAGGAGGGGGACACCACCCCGCACTCCGCTGGTGAAGAACGGATTGTGCCCGCATGGCAGCGGCGCCTGGGCATCAATCACTTTTTCACGAAGGGTGACAAAGCGATTTATTTTCTCCAAATGGCTTGGGTGACTTTTTGGTTTGTTGCCTGCATTGTCGGCACGACCTTGGCGCTAACCATTGGGATCTCGGCCGACGGCTGGCTCTCCTGGTGGAAGCTGGTTATCATCCTGAGCATTCTTGCCGGGATGATTACCCTCGTGTGGTTTATGATCGGTGGCATTGCCGACTTCCGCGAACTCGTCCGCAAGCTCCTGACCGAAAAGCCGGATGCCCGGGACGATGGATGGGTCAAGTAACCATGGACGCTTTGAGCAGACCTCCGTGTTGCAATCTCCATGCAGCCATACCCAACAAAAGCTTCCCTCTCCCATCGCTCAATAAGAAAGACACTTGGACACTGTAACAAATCATGAAAACGCCCAACCTTCAATTCATCCGAATCCTTGTGCCCGCCTGCATCATTGGTCTTTTCATCGTATCGGGCTGCAAGCCTGGCGCTCCCTCCGGGGCGGTGGTGGAAGCCGTGGCCCTGACGACGTATTCGTTGGCTCCCGCACTCTCGTGGGAGGGCACGGAGGCTGCGGATCGCTATGAGATTGAGATCGCGAGGGACTCCGCTTTTTCCTCAATGTTTCTTAGAGACTCCAGCCCTGTGCCCCGATACGTGGCTCCGAACGGGATGGCTCCCGGCACGTACTTCTGGCGGGCCTTTGGCACGCGCGCCGGACGGCGGCTTCCTGGAGAAATTCGGGGAAACCTTGAAGTGTTGAGTCCTGCCAATGTTTATGAGATCCCTGCGGGTGCCGACGCGGATGCAATCCTCGGGGTGATCTCGTTGGCCTCCCAAAACACCCCGGCCCGCGTGAATTTTCCGATCGGTGGCACGTTTCGTCTTCCCGCGAAGCCTGTATTTCTCGAACTCAAAGGGGCCAGCCAATTGGTCATTGATGGACGCGGGAGTTCCATCACATTCACGAATCCGATGACCGGCTTTGCCCGGCTTCAGGATTGCTCGGAGATCTCGTTCTGTGATCTCGTGATCGACCACGATCCCCCTCCCTTTTCAGTGGGAGTTATCACCTCGGTGAACAAAGAGACTGGCCTCATCACCCTTGAGGTGGACCCGGGTCACCCGGATTTCGACGCTCCACACATGCTGGAAAACTGGGGTTTCTGCATGTTTCTGGAACCAGATGGCAAAGGCCGGATTCTGAATGATTCGCCGCTGGTTCCATTTATTAAGAAAGAAACTCTCAGGCGGATGGAGAAAGGTTTTGCTGTCGAGGTCACCCAGCCGTCCCTGCTGCGGGTGGTGAGCCCCGGGGACCGCATCGTGCAGTTCAGCCGATCACCGGGCGGGCAGTCGTTGTTTGCTGCTGAACGGAGTCCAGATCTTGCGTTCCTGCGGATTGTGAACCACTCGAGCTCGGGCGGACACTATATCCTATTGGAGTGCGACGGAGCGCGGATTCTGGGATGTTCGTCATTTCCGGGCCCTGGAAAAAGCTTTGGGGGAAACGCCGACGGAGCCCACATTCGCAGCTCCGCCGTGGGGCCATGGATCGAAGGATGTTACTTTGAGGCCATCGGAGATGATGGAGTGGCCATTTTTGCCAAGGGCATCGCGGTGCTCGGGCACACCCTCTCGGAACGGGTACTTCTCGAAGAGCGATTTTTCAACCTCAAGAAAGGCGATCGCATGATGTTTTTCAACCCCCGGGATGGACGAATGGTCGGCGAAGAAGCCACGATCACCGAAGTCAGCGAGCGGATGACCGCGCCCAAAGGGCAACCTTACCGCGAAGTAAGCTTCACCCCTGGCCTCCCGGAACCGCTCCAGTTTGGTTTTCCAGACGCATGGAATAACGACCAAGTATTCAATATGACCGCTAGGCACCGAGGCTTTGTTGTGCGACGGAATACCTTCCGCGACATCCGCCGCTACGGCGTGATCGCCCGTGGTGAGCAGGGGGCCATCGAGGACAATCAAATGATTGGCACCTCGGATTCGGCAATCACGCTGCAAAACGAACCCAATGTCTGGCGCAATGGCCTCCACAGCATCGCTGTGCGCATTACCGGGAACCGCATCGAGCATTGCAACTTTTCGGCGAGCTCTAGGGCGCGCGGTGCCATCCATGTTGCACTTCGGGCGCTTGAAAGTGTTGACCAACGCTGGGGCAACAAGTCGGCGGAGTGGAAAGGACAT
>JBBQRY010000305.1:0-2981 GCA_038214335.1 Chthoniobacterales bacterium | reverse complement strand
GGACCCGAAGTCCGCAGGGGGCGAACCTGCCAATTCCTCGTGCTTCTATGAGTTTCGACTCACCCCGCCATGATCGCTATCGTCTTTTCCCTCGAGTTTGAAAGCGCCGCCTTCCGGGCCAAATCCGCCCCGCGCTTGAGCGTGTGCATTTGGACACTCGGCGTCACGGGCTCCCGCATGGGAAACGCCCTCCGACGAGAAATCGAGAAAGCTAGTCCTGAAATCCTTGTGACCGCCGGATTCTCCGGAGGTCTTCAACCCGGACTCCATTTGGGGGATATCGTTGTCGGGGAAAACTACTCGGCTCCCGAACTTCTTGCCAGATTGCCGGAATCCCACGGCTTCCTCCGCGGCAATCTCTTCACCGCACCCGCCATCCTCGAAACTTCCGCCGCTAAACAACAGGCTGGCCGCGACACGGGCGCACTGGCTGGCGATTTGGAATCCGCTTACCTCCATGAGGTCTGCCGCGAGTTCGATATCCCCATGCTCGCCGTGCGCAGCATCAGTGATACCATGCAGCAGGATCTTCCGCTGCCGGCCGATGTCCTCATTAACCCAGAATCCGGACGCAACGATCCTGCCGCCATCTTTCGCCATCTTTTCCGCCATCCGCATAAAGCACCCGGCTTCGCCAAACTCGTCGCCGGAGCCCATCAAGCCCAAGCATCCCTCGCCAAAGCCCTCAATGCCATCCTCCCGCATCTGCTCGTGCAGGGGAGATGAAAATCAAAACCTACGACACTACGATTTCAGGGCCGGAGGACCTCGATTATACACTACACACATTATATGATGTTATAGATATTACGTTGCAAGGCAGGTCCCTGTGAGGATGTGAACAACTTGTGAGAATGTTCTGCGGCGTAAGTGCCCGAGGGAAAATTGACGGATTTATTCACAGACCGGAATGCCGAGGGCGGAGCTGGAATGGCGAAACGACAGGCAAATCTGAATGGCAGCATTGATGGGTGCGGTGCCGCTGGCAATGGGACATGGGGCGGACGGGCCTTCGCGTCAACCTCTGAAGCTGCGTAATGAGAAAATTTTCTCTCGTCCGCTCAGTGCCGAACAGTCTGCTGGGGTTTGTCAAACCTACCGGAAAAATAGATCGTGGGTGCTTATTGAATCGGCATCCGTCATGGTTACGGTGCGGGAAGTCAGGTCAGCGACCGTCTCTGAGGTTCAACATCTTTCCGCGCTTGCCCATGAAGAAATCCAAACAGACAGGAAGTCCGGGGAGCTCCGCCGCTTCACCGGAAAGAAATAGCACAGCGCCGGAGAGGGAAAATCTCCACATCGACCGGCGCGGCCACCAGCATCGACGGCGGTGCTTCCGCCGGCTCGGGAAAGCCATCGAGCCGCAGCGGTTCGGTGGACCAGTGAGCGCAGGTGGCGGGCGCAATCTGATAGGGTGCGTGATGAACCCGGCCACAGAAGAGATCTCCAGACGGATTCGAGGAAAACAGCAGGTATCGTTCGGCAAGAAACCATTCGAGCGAACCGGTTTCGGAGGGACGGGCAGTCGATGGAGTTTCATATTCGAACGCGGCGTCCACCGCACCGTGGGATTTCCTCCGGCTATGGTATTCAATACGTGCGCCGGATTTCACACTTCTCATCGCCGCATGTTCGTATGGCAGGTGGAACGCGCGGCGAGCGATTTCCACGGCGAGTGGTTGATTGCAATCCAGTGAGAAAAACCAGACACCGGGATTTCCCTGTTCGTCATGCACGTAGGTCCGGACGTTCAGTTCGTGAAACCATGACAACCATGGGACCGGTGGCAGTCCGACCGGACGCACGCGCTCCATGAAGAATGGAACCACCCCGAGCCAGGCGCTGCCCCCGAAGGTGTCGACGTGCAACCCCGCTGGCAACCGCTCCGCGATCAGCGCGGGATCGATCGGCCAATGCAGGAACAACAGCCCGGCCCAGCGCTGACGCATCACAGGAAATCCCGAAGGCCGCTCACGCGCGGCAAGGCGTTGCTCCAAAGTGGAAGTCATGTCTGATCTTCACGCGGGATCGACCGAACATCAACCCGATATCAACATTGAACATCCAACATTGAACCATTAACTTCCCTTTGCCCGACCATGCCTGAACTTCCCGAAGTCGAAACCACCCGCCGCGGCATTGAACCGTTTGTGACCGGAGCGCGGATCAAGGAGGCGATCATCCGACGTCATGATTTGCGGCAGCCGGTTTCGGAAAACATCGCGGAAGTCGAGGGTCGTAAAATCCGCACAGTGACGCGGCGTTCAAAGTATCTGTTATTGGAAATTGACGATGGCTCCACGCTGCTGATCCACCTCGGGATGTCCGGCAGCCTGCGGGTGCTCGATCCGGCGGACGCTTGGAAAAAGCACGACCACGTTGGCATCACGCTGGAAAATGGCAAACAACTCCGCTTCCATGATCCCCGCCGCTTCGGTTTGGTGCTGCGGTTGATGGAAGCGGACCCACTGTTGCACCACCCCTTGCTGAAAAGCCTCGGTCCCGAGCCACTGGAAAGCGGCTTCACCGTGGAGCATCTGAAATCCACCTGCGCGAAACGCTCGACAGACATCAAGCGAGTCATCATGGACGCGAAGGTCGTCGTCGGCATCGGAAACATCTACGCGTCGGAAGCTCTGTTCCGTGCCGGGATCCGACCGGACCTTGAAGCTCACAAAGTTTCAAAACCACGGCTCGCCAAACTCGTGTCCGCCATCCGCCAGGTTCTCTCTGAATCTATCAGCGAAGGCGGCACGACCCTACGGGATTTCCTCAACTCCGACGGCCAGCCTGGCTATTTCAAACAACGCCTGTGCGTTTACGATCGAAAAGACAAACCTTGCCGGGTTTGCGAAACGCCTATCTGCCAAGCCGTCCTCGGCCAGCGCTCGACGTATTGGTGCCCGGCGTGTCAGAAATAGCACCGCGCCGAAGAAGGAAAAATTCAACATCGACCCGCCCGGCCGCCGCCAGCCTCATTC
>JBBQRY010000304.1:0-2985 GCA_038214335.1 Chthoniobacterales bacterium | reverse complement strand
CCGTGCTCAGTTCGGATCGCGCTGGTAGGTGCGTCCGTAATTGTAGCGGGTCTCAAATCCGAGCTCAGGCGGAAATTCTTGGTAGCCGGAGTTGATCCATGGAATGTCGCTGCGGTAAGGAGGATAGTAGGTGCCTTTGTGAGTGGGGAAAGGGAACAGCGCCACTTCATAGATGCCGTAGCCAAGCCGGGCAAACGTGCGGCCCACGCCGCGAACGAGTCCGTATCCCCATGCGGCAGAATTTCCCTCCGCATAATTCACTTCGGTGAGCGCCACGGGAATCTCCGTCACGCCAAACGCAATGTTGCTAATCCCGCGACCGAGCTTGCGGGTGGGACCGTAGTCCGAGGCAGGAGGAGCTTGAATATCGGCCATCGCTGTGGCAGCGAAACCGATCAGGATAAGGAGGGCAGCAGCTTTCATAGAGCCTTTCTTTAACCAATTCCCAGGGTGGAACGCAAGCAGAAATCTTTCCAAATCGCACGCATGACCTACGGCCCCTGAATCCCAATTTTCATTTCGTTGGAGTTGGCCCGGAGTTCGGGGGCATACATGCCGTTGGCTTTTGCGGGAAGGGCGCTGAAGGTGCCGGGGATTTCGGCGCGGAGGCGGTAGGCGACGCTGTGTTTGCCGCGGGCGAGCTGGCGGACGAAGAGGGCGACGCGGTTGTCGCGGAATTCGACGTAGGCGCCCATGTCGTTGCCGTTGAATCCGCTGCGAACTTCGACCGCCTCCATGCCGGCGGCTTTCATGTCCTCGAAGAGGATGTATTCGTAGTCGTTCTTGCTCTCGATTTCGAGCTCCACCTCGACCAGATCTCCGCTCGCGAGGGATGCGCCGGACTCGAGGGGCACGCGGCGGAATTTTTCGACTTTCTGGGTGACCGCCTGACCCCGGCCGCCGCGCACGGCGATTTCCTTGTCCTCGGGTTCGAGCTTGTAGAACCGGCGTTCGACTTTGATTTCGAGTCCGGCTTTGGTGATGGGATCTTCGAGCGAAAAGACGGTGAGGTAGGTATTCGTATAAAGCGGACCCGTGCCCTTTTTGCGGAAGGTGATCGTGTGCTCGCCGGTGGTGACTTCGTCTCCTTCGAGCACGAGGGTGCCATCGAATGTGAAAAGGTTGTCCTTGGTGATCTTCACGGATCTGCGCACCTTGCCATCGACAAGGATTTCGACATCGAGGTCCGGGGCGGACTCGCCACTGGCGGTGAGGAACTCGGCGAGCGCCTCAATGCACATCGCGGTGTCGCGGGTTGAATTCCAATACGTCGCGTGCTTGCGGTTGTTGATGAGGTATTTGGCAAGGCGCGAGGCGGTTTCGCCTTTCGGGTCGGTGGCGGCCAGCAGGCGCAGGAAGGTGGCCTGCGCCTCAAACTCGCTGCCATACCAGCGCCACCAAAATCCGCCATTGCCGAGCTCCAACCAGGCGGTCTGGTTTTCTTCATCCTCGCGAAGGAACTGGCGGATGTTGCGGATCAGCATATCGCGTTCTTCGTTATGGCCGAGGCGGTGGAAGGCGAGGGCAGTGATCGCTTTTCCATAGACCGAGAGGTCGTTCCGGTCGCGGTAGAGGAAGGCGCGCATGTCGGCGTTGTCGCGTTTGGCTTCGGCCAGCACGCCATAGACGAGGGCGTCGGTGTTGTCCGCTTGCTCGCGGTGGTTCCGGGAACTTTTTGGCGATTTGAGCTCCGCGATTTGCTCGGCCTGATACGTGGACAGCCAATCCAAGCCGTTTTCGAGCAACGCGGCGTTGACCTCAACGCCATTGGCCTTGGCGATGAGAAGCCCGCGCACGACGACGGCGGTGGTGTGCGGTGCGCTGTGCTCCCCGCTGCCGGAGAACCAGCCCCAGCCTCCATCCGAGAGCTGCATGGCCGTGAGTGCGCGCAGTCCTTCGCGCACCATGTCATCGACGGTGGCCCGGTCAAAAACCGGATTGCGTTTCCAGTGTTGCCACTGAGTCGCACGTTTCGCGGGGTCGCCAATTTCCTGGGCATTCAGGTTCGTCCGCTTGTCGCGAACCGCTTCGAGATCAATGCCCTGATTTTCCAGAATCCGTTGGGTGATGACCGTTGGCACAAATCGGTTGAGGGTCTGCTCGGTGCAGCCGTAGGGATAGTCGGCAAGGAATGGCAGCGCATCGACCATGGCTCCGGCCAGGGTCGGAGAAAATCGGATTTCTAGGCGCGAGTCAGTTGGACGGCGTTCGGCAGGAACCGTCACCGCGACAGATTTTTCGGAATCCTCTGGACGCAGGGCGGTGCTGAGAGAATTCGTCTTGGCCATACCATGGACCTGAACGGGAAACCGCAATTCCATGGCGTCGGATGCCGTCGCGCCAATCGCTTTCACTCGCACGACCGCTTCGCCTTCACGGACGGCGCGAGCTTTCCAATCGACACGCACTTCACCACCTGGCTCCACTCGGACTTGACGCGGTTCGGCATCCACCAGCGCGAGCGAATCGCCCTCCATTTCGAGCGTCGCCTTCACCTCCTCCGCATGGTCGAGGTAGTTGTGGATGTTGGCACTGAGGACGACTTCGTCTTTCTCCGTGAGAAAACGCGGGGTCTGGAGGCGGACGAGAAGTTTTTTGCTCGTGGTCAGCTCGGTGGTTGCCCCGCCGACCATCGTGCCGGGAGCAAGGACCCATGCGCGGGCCTTCCATGCGGTGAGGTTTTCGGGCATCTTGAGCGAGACCTCCGCCGTGCCATCCTCGCCCACGTCGAGCACCGCAACCCAGAGGGCCGTGTCGGAAAAATTCGAGCGGACGGTCACTGCGGTTTCGCTGGCTTCGGCCTCCTTGTCTTCGCCGAATGTATCACTCTCAGCTGCCCTCCCGGCAGTGGGTGCTGCGACCATTTGCATGGGTGCCGCCTTGGCCATGAAGCCTCCCCGTAATCTTGCTCCTCCTCCGCTTCCAAACAGTGCTCCACGCATGAATCCATCATCGGCACCATCGGCCTCGCTGGAACCAAAAATC
>JBBQRY010000303.1:0-3068 GCA_038214335.1 Chthoniobacterales bacterium | reverse complement strand
GCTCGGCGGCACGCTCGCTGTAGGGCTGGCCGACTTTCGTGGCAAGGTTTGCAAGAACGCGTTCTTTGGAAATACTGGGTGCGCCGATATTTTCGACGACAATCTCTTTGACGATCGGCCCCTGCTGAGTGAGCTGGGCGTGCCCCAACGGTGCTAGGACCGCAAGGAGGAGGGCCAAAAGAAACGACGGATGGAATGAAGAAAGCGGTCGGCGAGAAATCATGGTTGGGCAGCGACGCGGAGCATGGAACCCCGTGACGGAGTAGATTCCATGCCGGATGCGCCTGCAAAGGTCAAGAAGGGAATTGTTGGCAACACAGCAAAATGGATAAGGGCACCAAAAAAACCGATAAATTCAGGGTATTTAGATCGGATATTACGAGCAGCTGTCTGGCGGGGTTATGGCGTTCCGGTAGCGAGGCAGACCACGATGACGTAGGCCAGCCCGCCGCCGATTGCCACCACGGCCACCAGCGGATCTCCCGCGAAGCTCGCTATCACGATTGCCAGCACGCACCACGCCGCGGCATCGTCGATCGATCCGGCCGCCAGGGCCAGCGTGCCGAGCGATGTGCCCGTGAGTCCGCGTTCGTAGATGATCCGGGCCAGCATCGGAAACGCCGTGATCGACATCGCTGCCCCCATGAAAAGCATGCCCTCCCACGTGCCGGTTTTTTCGGAGAACAATGGCCAGTGCGGCGCGAGAAACCAAGCCGCCGCCGCGCCCAGCGCAAAGGGCGCGAGAATCCCAGAAATCGAAACCGCCGCCGCACTCCGAAACCGTGACTTGATCAGCCCTGCGTCGAACTCGACGCCCACCAGGAACATGTAAACCGACAGCCCTACCTGGCTGACCGCAAACAGCACCGGCTTCGAGGCCGCCGGAAACAAGGCTGCCTGCCATCCCGGTGCCAGCGCACCGAATACCGAAGGCCCGAGGATCACCCCCGCAATCATCTCCCCCACAACCTGCGGCTGGCCGCATCGCGCCGCCACCCAGCCCACCGCCCGGCAGAACCCGAGAATCACCGCGAGCTGCAGGAAAAACAAAACCGATACTTCAAAAGGAGTCATTCAAAACGAAAACCTGCCCGCCCCACCGTCAGAAGGAAAGCCTTGTTTGAAAGCCGTTGCTGCCTTGGCCGGTCAATCCCTCACGGAATCTCGATCATTCCACCATCCAAGGGAACGATGGTGTCGAGTCCGCTCAGCGAGAACTCTTCAACGTAGGCACCGTTGCCTTGGAGCAGGCGGATGCTGCTGGCCTTATCCCCGGGGATGAGGACGATGCGGGAAACATCGGATCGGGAGCTGATGTTCACGATGGGGAGTCCTTCCTTGGAAACCAACCGTGATCCATGGGGGGTGAAGGACGGTCGTAATTCCAGCGTCTCCCGTTCATTGGTGAGCGGATTTTTTCTGAGGCGGATGCGGACGGACGAATTGGCGGCGAGATCTTCGACGCGGGATGCGGGCTGGCCATTGAGAAATCCAAATCCGAAATTGTCTTGAATGGAGCGTTCCCAATCAATCACCCAGCCATCGGACTTCGACATCATCCGCAGGCGTTGGAGGCCGGGCGCGGATTCCAGCACGGCAAAGGATTCTTTGGTGTGCGAGGCTCGGATTTTTTTCGGCATCGGGTCTCCCTTGTCGGGGGTCATGGCGCGAAGGATTTCGCCATCGAACGAAGCTTGAGCGACGAACCGGTCGTTTGCTTCACCCCCGACAAACCAGAAGGTATCCGAACATCCGAGAGCGACATCGTGTGCGGGCGTGGGCAGCGTGATCGGACGGAATGACTCTTCTCGGAGCCAGACTTTTCCGCGCGACGCGCCGATCAGGTTCGTGGGATTGGCATCCATCGACGTGAAGGGAGGGTTTTCGATCGCCCCATCATCAGCAGGGAACGGAACAAGTGTTTCCTTGGTGAGCGAGGGCAACGAAACGACGGCCACTCCTCCCGCAGAACTCACAAACAGTGTGGAATCGCTGGTGGCCACAGCGAGCGCCGCCACGCCTGAGCCGGGGTGGACGGAGTGTTCCCAATGCCCATCGCTGAGCGAAAACAGTCCGCATCCTTGCGCCGTGATGAGGAATCCGGTGGAAGAGTTTGCTGCAATCAGCGGAGGAAAAAAGACCGAATGGCTGGAGACCATACTGATCACGGACCCGCCGAGTGGATGCCCTGCGGCATCTGAGGTGCGGGGAGCTTGGGAGACAGCCAGAGGAGGGAAGCCCTCCATCATCGCCCGCCAGACATCACGGGCCCAGAGGAATCCTTTGTCGGGTGAAAACCGTGCCAGCGTCAGGTCCGAGGTGTCGGTCCCGCGCGAGACCAGCAGGAGGAGATCCCCATCTTCTAAAAGCGCGAAATCTTGGATTTTTGAAAATTGGGGAAACCCGGCGTCCTGAGACCAGTCGTTGAAAAGGAAGTTTTCTCCTGAAACCTGGACGGGGCTTCCGACGAGGTAGCCACGGATGGCATACGTTCCGGTAGGCACCTTCTTTCCGGCGTCAGATTTTCCATCCCACGTCGTGACGATCCCGTTGTCGCCGATTTCGAGTTCGTCTTCAGTGGCCAGTTCATGGAGGGTTCGCACGAGGCGCCCAGAGCTGTCGAAGACGCCGAGGGAGATTCGGCCATCATCGGGGACGGCTAGTTCGATGCGGTCCTCGGCGTGGGCGAAGGCTAAGCTGAGCAGGATGGCGAGAACGGAGGCCTTCACAGATAATGTTTCCAGTCGAGGTTGGGAAAGAGGTTGTCACGCGCCTCGCAGGCGGAGAGAAAGGCTTCGTCCTTTGTTCCAGAGGTGAGCAGTTCGTGGAGCCGGGTGAATCGCAGGAGGTGGTCCTTCGTGCGTTGGGTGGCGTATTCGGTTGCGGTGCCGGTTTTCATAAGGAACGCCCAGTCGCTGGATTGCGCCAGAAGAAGCTCGCGGGCCATCTGGCGGAGCATCCGGTTGGTGCTTGCGGATTGGGTTTCCGCATGGGTGCGTGCGGCGGCGGTCATGCGTGCGGCGGCGGCATGCAGGTGCGGATAAATCCATGCGTTGCAGGGATCTAGC
>JBBQRY010000302.1:0-3081 GCA_038214335.1 Chthoniobacterales bacterium | reverse complement strand
CGCCTGGGTGATGAATCGATGGATTTTGAAAATCAAAACCCAGCCGTTCATTCTGGAAATGCCGGACTACCGGGTGCCCACGTTTCGCAACATCGTCATCCGCATGTGGGAGCGCGGACGCGAATTTGTCATTCAGGCAGGCACGATGATTCTGGCCATCTCGGTGGTGGTCTGGGCGCTTTTGTATTTTCCGCGACCCGCAGAGGTTGCCAATGATGTCCGGGCGGATTTTGTGGCGGCCCAGACGATTTCTGCGGCAGAACTCGAATCTGCCCTTCAGAATCCGGAGAGCGATCTCTCCCAAAAGCTGGATCACCGCATTTCCGGGGCCTACATCGAGCAGAGCTACCTCGGTCGCTTCGGAAAAACCGTCCAGCCGGTCTTTGATCCTGCGGGCTTCGACTGGAAGATCACGGTCGGCATCCTCTCTAGCTTTCCCGCGCGGGAGGTGATCATCGCCACGCTGGGGATCATCTACAATCTCGGCGCGGATGTGGACCAGGGATCGGATGACCTGCGCTCCATCATTGCACGGGAGAAATGGAGTGATGGTCCGCGCAAGGGCCAGCCGATTTACACCCTGCCGGTCGTGATCGGACTCATGGTCTTCTTTGCGCTCTGCATGCAGTGCGGCGCGACGGTCGCTGTCATCGCCAAAGAACTGAGTTGGAAATGGGCCCTTGCCTCTTTCACCAGCATGACCGTTATTTCGTGGGCGGCGGCTGTGCTCATCTACCAAATCGGCAGCCGACTCTGACCATGTTGCCACTGGAATTTATCGCTGTTGCCCTCATCCTGCTCACCGCAGGCACCTTCCTCGTGCGGAGGATGATTGCCGCCTCGCGCAAATCCGGCGATGTCTGTGGAGGCTGCGGATGCGCCGGCAAAGATCTTGTGAAACGAGCAGGTCGAGGCCCAAAGTCCTAGGCTCAGCCGTTCCCGCATTGCCCGGTTGGGGTTTTTGCTGCATGGTTTGGGGCATGTCGAATGGAATTTGTTATTTGGTGGGTGCAGGTCCAGGGGATCCGGAGCTCATGACGATCAAGGGGCGGCGGTGCCTAGAGCTGGCGGACGTCGTGATTTACGATTACCTGAGCAATCCGGCGTTTCTGGATTTCACACGTCCCGGCACTGAGGTGCATTATGTTGGAAAGCAATCCGGCCAGCACACTTGCACGCAGCCGGAGATCAGCGCACTGCTGATCGAGAAGACGAAATCCGGTCGCACGGTCGTGCGGCTGAAAGGGGGAGATCCCTTTCTGTTTGGACGCGGCGGGGAAGAGGCCGAGGCACTGGCCGAGGCGGGCTGCGCGTTCGAGATTGTGCCAGGGATCACATCCGCCATCGCGGGTCCGGCGTATGCCGGGATTCCGGTCACGCACCGCGACCACAATACGGTTCTCACCATTTTTACCGGCCATGAGTATCCTGACAAACCCGGATCTTCTGTGGACTTCGACGCGATCGCACGCGCGCCGGGGACGAAGGTGATGGTCATGGGGATCAAGCGGCTGGAGGCGATTTCGGAAGGTCTTCTCACTGCGGGCATGGATCCCGGCACGGCGGTGGCGCTGATTCGGTGGGCGACGTTTGGCCGTCAGCTCACGCTCACGGGGGAGCTGCGGGATATCGCTGCGAAGGCCGTGGCGGAAGGGTTTCAAGCGCCCGCGGTGGCAGTTTTTGGAAGTGTGGTGGAACTTCGCAAAAATTTGAATTGGTTTGAGTCGCTTCCGTTGTTTGGCAAGCGGATTGCGGTGACGCGCTCGCGGGCGCAAGCTGGCGTCTTAGTCGAGCAGCTTCGGCGGCTCGGGGCGGATGCCTTTGAGATGCCAACGATCCGGATCGAACCCGCAACGGACAAGCGTGCGTTCTACGAGTCCGTTGCTTACAGCCACGGATACGACTGGATCATTTTCACCAGCACCAATGGCGTGGATGCGTTCTTCAAGGCGTTCTATGAAATTTTCAAGGACGCCCGTGAGATTGGCGGCGTTCGGATTGCGGCAGTCGGACCCGAGACGGCGGCCCGGGTGCGTTCGTTCCACCTACAAGTCGATTTGCAGCCGGAGAAATACGTGGCATCCGAGATCATCAAAGCATTCCAAAAAGAAACCAGTGTGGAGAATTTGAAAATCTTATTGCCGCGCGCGGAGGTTGCGAACGATTTGCTGGTGAAAGAATTGTCGCGCCTTGGGGCAATTGTCGATGACGTGTCCGCCTACCGAACGGTTCCCGAAACCGACCATCCGGGCATCCAGCGGTTCCGCGAAGAAGGCGCGGACATGATCACGTTCACGAGTTCGTCCACGGCAGAAAACTTTCATGCTCTCGAACTGGACCCGCCCCAAGGTCTCTGCCATGCGAGCATTGGACCCGTCACTTCCGGCACCATGAAAAAACTGGGCCTGTCGGTCGATGTCGAAGCCCGTCTACACGATATCCCCGGCCTCGTGCGGGCGATTGTGAAATTTTACAAAACTGGAAAATCCGCCGCTGGCAAGTGAGGGCTGGATAGGATCTTAGGGCCTGCACTTGCCCCGCCAATCCCGGAGGGCCTGCTGCCATTTCTCGTGATCGAGGGGATGGAACTCGCGGGTTTCGCCGGCAAAAGAATTCCGGATGATTTCGCGTCCTTCTTCGAAAGAGGAAATATCGCCCATGGCGAGCATTTGCAGAATGAGGTTGCCGGTGGCCGTGGCTTCGATGGGGCCGGTGATGACCGTGCGTCCGGTGGCATTGGCCGCTAGCTGATCGAGCAGGGTGTCCTTACATCCGCCGCCAACGATGCGGAGGGTTTCGAGCGTCCTTCCCGAGTGCGCTTCGAGGGCCGCATACGTGTCGGCGTAGAGCAAGGCCAGTCCCTCGTAGGCCGCACGCAGGATTTGCGCGTGCGATTCCGGCACGGGCTGGCCGGTTTTTTTGCAATACTCCCGCACGCGTTCGGGCATGTCTCCCGGTGCGATGAAACTGGCATCCGAGGGGTCGATGAAAAACTCGAACGGTCTGGCCTCGAGGGCCATGTGCTCCATGGCGGCCCATGAGTAATCGCAACCTTCAGCGTTCCAGTTGCGGCGCAGTTCC
>JBBQRY010000301.1:0-3094 GCA_038214335.1 Chthoniobacterales bacterium | reverse complement strand
CTTTGTCGAGCTTTTGGCGGCCCCTCCCGCCACCCCGGGTGCCACCCCTCCACGCGCCACCGCCGCTCGTTGAGGCGCACGTTCCCAATCCACCATCTTCAACAACCCACCGTCACCACCAACCAACCAATAAAAAATACTGATATGACTCCACAAGGCGACATCACTCTCTCCCGCGACTGCGACGCAGTCCAAATTCCCAGCGGACATCCGCTCGTTTTGCCAGCCGGCATGTCGGTCGTTGTCACCCAATCCCTCGGCGGCACCTTCACGGTGGCCACCCCTGGAGGCCTGGCCCGCATTGAACTCAAGGATGCCGACGCGCTCGGACTCGATCCGGACAATGCCGTGCAAAAAATCAAGGTCGAAGGCAAAACCGAAGACGCGGTCTGGAATCAACTCAAGTCGGTCTTCGATCCCGAAATTCCCGTCAACGTCGTGGACCTCGGGCTGTTCTACGATTGCAGCGTGAGCAAAAACGACAGCGGCCAGACAACCGTGAATGTGAAAATGACGCTCACCGCCCCCGGCTGCGGGATGGGGCCCACGATTGCCGCCGACGCCCGCGCGAAAATCCTTTCGCTCGAAGGCATCGATGAAGCCCAAGTCGATCTCGTCTGGGATCCCGCATGGAATCAGGCCATGATCAGCGAAGCCGGTAAAATGAAACTCGGCATCCTGTAGCTACGGGAAAGACAATAAATCGCAGCCCTCATCTATGAGTGTATCTGGCATGTTGCAGTTCTCCGGTGCCCGGTGGGCAGTGCTCCTTCGCGCCACCGGTTATCCGCTGCTTTTTCTTGCCCTGTTTTCCATAGCGGGCGGACATTGGGCGGTTTTGCAGACGGTGGCATGGACGGGAATGATGATCGAGTATTCACGCGAGTCACCGCTGACGATGGCGATCAAAAAAACCTTCAGCGGGCAAGCGCCCTGCGACATGTGCCACTCAATTGAAGCCGGCAAACAAAAGGAATCCCGCCAGCCCCTCGTGTGGAAGGCCGACAAAAAACTCGATAAGTTTTTTCCAGTGACGGCCCTTTGCGCGCCCCTGCCTGCGGCTACCGATTTTCAGTTTCCCCCGCTGACCGATGAGTCTGGCGCACGCCGCGCCTCCGCCCCTCCGAGTCCAGTCCCCATCGCAGCCTGACCGGAACGCCGCGAAGCTGCGCCTCCGTCAAAGCGGCTACTCGCTGCTTGAACGATGCGACGTGATGTCACGTCTCCACCGGCTCCGCTGAGCACCCTTCCGGCTACCCCACCTTGCGGCTGAATCCGGTTCCGACTCGCGGCGGATTCAAGTTCGTTCCACGGAACTCGTGTCCGAAGACTCGGACATCGTTCCCTTGAAAACTCAGCTCTGTTGGAGCTTAAGCGTCAGACTGTTCTCTGTCAGAGTCATTCTAAATGCTGAAATCCAGCGGTTTACCAACAGAACGAAATACCACTGACCCACTCGCCCTAACCCACAGATGCAAAACTCACACACACATTTTATCCTATGAAAAAACTATTCACTTCTCTGGCGGTCCTTTCCGTCAGCACCTCTCTTCAGGCAGGACTCATTACCATGGTTCCGGGTCCTGGAGATCAAGGCGGCATGGAAATGCCCATAATCTCGATCCTCGATGCCGCCAATTACTCGGATCCCACGAGCGGACGCATCAACATCGCATTCAATCCCGGCTCCACTCCATTGCTGACCACCCTGGAGCAATGGAGTCCCGGAAGCTGGTTTGCGGAGTCCGCGTCATGGCGTCCGGATCTTGGTTCTCCGACCGGGGTCGGCGGCACTCCATCTGCGAATGCCGGCAATGGCGGGCTCTTCAACAACCAATACGGGTTTATGTTTATGGCGAATCCCATGATGTCGGCAGCCTATGTCCCGACCGGAAAATCGCTCGCCATTCGTCTGACATCCAGTTCCTCCGCGTTGTTGGCTTCGTTCAATTACGGAGGTGCCGACAACCGGTGGGACCAGGTGTTCGGCGGACCGTCGCCGCAGGTGCTGTGGAGTGGGAGCATGTGGCACAACTACTTCACACTTCCGGCTTCAGCCCCGGCAGGCACCTATTCGGCGACGTTTGAAATCTTCATCGCCGATACCCCATTCACAAGTGGAACTGGTGCGGCGGATTACTCGACAACGGCTCTGAATGCGCTGAAGGATAATGCTTTCACGCCGGCCTCTGTCACCTACACATGGACAGCGGTGCCCGAACCGATGACTCTTTGGCTTCTGGCCACTGGACTCCTTCTTCTCAGCCGCAAGGCCATCCGCCGACATGTCTAACAAGGCTGGCTTCACGCTCACCGAACTGCTGGTTGTCATGGCCATCATCGCCGGACTGGCGGCGGTGGGGGTGCCCGCATGGTCGGAGGCTGGCGAGCGCACGCGCACGGTGGCCTGCCTCGCCAAGCTTCGCGCCCTAGGTGCGGGAATCATTCTTTATACGCAAGATCACGGCGGCGATCTTCCTCGCAGCAATCACAGCGCGGGAGCACACCGCGAGCCCGGATGGGCCAGCTCGATTGCCCCCTATCTCGGTGCTCCCGAGACAACGAACCTCTCCGAGTGGACGCCCGTCTTCAATCGGTATTTTCGGTGCCCGAGTGACCGCTCCAAGGATCCTGCCATCTCAAGCTATGGGCTGAATGTTTTTTTTGAACTTGATCCGGATTCCGATGATTACGACGGCAGCCCCGCCACGTTCCGTCGTCTCTCGCAGGTGCCCTCTGCTTCGCGCACGGTGCTCCTGGCCGAGACGGCTCCCCTCCCCTATGTGGACCACTTCATGTGCCACCTGTGGTCGTCCTCAGCCGCGGCCCGCAATGATGTGGACTTCGCACGCCATGGAGGAAAATCCCATTTCCTCTTTGCCGATGGCCACACGGAACGTCTCGCCGTGGAAGCCACCTTTGCACCCGAAAAACAAATCAATCGCTGGAACCCCGCGAAGGCGGCGGCAGGCAGCGAGTAGGTGGCCGAGGGCGGCCACCCTCCGGTCCTCGCTTCGCTCGGAAAAATGCCTCCCACGCTTGACAGACACTTCTCCGCCGAAGGCGGCCGGAGGTGGGGTGCCCTCGCCCTACC
>JBBQRY010000300.1:0-3144 GCA_038214335.1 Chthoniobacterales bacterium | reverse complement strand
ACATGAAGCAAATCCCGGCGGGCCGGGACACTCCGAAAGCCGGATGCAGGAAATCTGCCTGTCCGGTTTGATGAGGGGGAAGGAAGTCGGCGGTCATTGGCCTTGCGCCTCTCACTCCGTGGCTTCCTTCCCTACTCTACTCAAGCTAGCGGAAATTGTTTTTAACTCCTTCATTTTCTGGAGGAGCGAAAAGGCTTTTTCGGTTACATCCACAGAGGCGGTGAATTGTCAAAAATAACTGATAAGATTGGAGACCTGCCTTTTGCATTTGTGACGTTAGCAAAAGAGAAAAAAAGCCGTAGTTCAATTACCAGAGACCAAGCGCAAGGAGCGTTTGGAAAGTCTGACTACATCAAAAAACTCATACTTAAAGGTTGAGGCGGCCAAGAATCTTTTGAACATAGACAAGAGTGCCGGGAAAAAACTTCTTGCCAAATTGGCTAAAGAAACAAGCAATACACAATCTTCAACTGAGGCATCCCGTGAATTGCTGAAAATTGAAAAAATGGAAGGCAAACACACACCGGAGCCATTACCCTACACAGATGAGAGATATGAAACGGTGCTCTCGATTATCGAAAAGGTTTAAGCCCCACGATTAACCGTAACGACTTCTATGATCCGAATCGATCAAGGGAGAACTCGGCGAGACGCTTGCTCTGATTCGCCGGAAATCATAAATGCAATGAGAAGCGTCAGGCTACCCTGTGCAGACTCTCACCCCCTCCTTCAAAACTTTCCAATCAGCTTCCGCATTTCCTGCTCAATCGTCACTCCGCCCTGCGAGTTCAACGCCTGCCCAGAAACACGGGCAGCCAGTCCAGCCGCCAAGATTTCCAATTTCCACCATACGGGGAAGGTCGCGGAGAAAACTAACGCGAATGCCAGCACGGCAACAACGAGGATCGGTGCCAAACGAAACGTGATCTGCGGGGCCACCTCGGAAAGTAACCATGCGCCGAGGAATTTATTGGAACACGACCTGTGTCCAAATCTTTCCGCCTCGGAATGGCCGGACTGCCATTTGCAGAATTGCCGTCACGCAATATCGGAAGGGTTTCCTGCCTTTCAAAGCTTGCGGATTTCGGTTTGATTGGTGGGATGTCCTTCGTTCTCTCCCGCGCATCGAATCCTGCTGGCTTGGATCGAAACGAATCCGACACTCGAAACTGCGGCTTCCGTCGCTGGGGGCTTGAAACGCAGTCCTCTTTTCAGCTTTGAAAACGAAGGCCGGAGTCGGGTTCTGGGTTTGTGCGACGTTGGTCTTTTCGAGCATGGTCGGCACTGGGGTGTTCACGAGTCTGGGTTTTCAGATTGCGGCGATTCCTTCTCCGTTTCTCATCCTGACCCTTTGGGCACTGGGTGGGGTGGTTGCGCTGTGCGGCGCATTGAGCTATGCGGAGCTCGCTGCGGCCCTTCCACGGTCCGGCGGGGAATACCATTTCCTTTCCCGGATTTTTCATCCGGCCCTCGGATTCATGGCCGGAGCGGTTTCTGTCTTTGTCGGGTTTTCGGCTCCCATTGCGCTGGGAGCCATCGCAGTCGGGAAATACCTCACAGCGGCTTTTCCAGGGATTCCTCCGATGACGGCTTCGCTCGGCATCGTCGTTCTCATGGCCGGGGTCCATGCCCACTCGGTCCACGTGAGCGGACGGTTTCAGATTGTGGCGACAACGTTTAAGGCCGGGCTGATCGTTTTTTTTATCGTGGCTGGAGCCTTGCTGGCACACGGAACAAGCTTCGCGCCACGATCCGGTGATCTGTCGCTCATGGCCCGTCCCTCGTTTGCGGTCTCGCTCATGTTTGTGATGTATGCGTTTTCCGGATGGAATTCAGCGGTTTATATTGTCGGAGAAGTTCGCGAGCCGGGCCGCACGATTCCGCGCGCGCTCATCGCCGCAACCCTTGGCGTGACAATCCTGTATGTGGCAATCAATGCCGTTTTTCTCGCCAGCACACCGCTCGAGGAAATGTCCGGAAAACTGGCAGTGGGCGAAATCGCTTCGCAACATCTCTTCGGTCCCTCGGGGGCAAGGATCATGGCCGGCGTCATCTCGATCGGGCTCGTCGCGGCACTCAGTGCCCTCACCTGGGCCGGACCGCGTGTGGCGCAGACGGTAGGGCAGGACTTCCCGGTTTTGGCGGTCCTGGCGCGTACCTCGCAGGGTGGAATTCCGCTCCATGCCCTTGCCTTGCAGACCCTGCTCGTGTTGGTGCTCCTGCTGACCTCGTCCTTTGAGGCCGTGCTGATCTATGCGGAGTTTGCGCTCATTACCTGTTCCAGCCTGGTGGTTCTCGGACTTCTCGTGCTGCGTCGCACCGAACCCAACCTGCCGCGACCGTTCCGATGTCCGTGGATGCCCTTGGTGCCGATCGTTTTTTTGGCGGTGAGCATTTTCACCCTGGCGTACTCGGTGGTGGAACGTCCGGTGCAGGCGTTGGCGGGTCTGCTGACACTGGCGGTGAGTGCCGGATTGTATTTCCTTGTGAGGCCGGGACGTTCATGATGGCGGACATGCGGATACTGCTCATCATTGTGATGCTGTGTGGGATGGCACAGGCCCAAGAGGTTCGGCGTGCGCTTCCTGTCGAGGTCCTTCCTCCTGTTCCTGCCATCCCAGCCCTGCCTCCCGTCTCATGGGATAGTCGTGCCAAGTTTCTTGCGGGATACCCACTGTCGGAATCCGATTCGCTGGCGGCTCTGCGGCAGACCCCCTCGGGCCTTAACCATGCGGCAGAGATGGAGAAAATGTGGTCTCATTTTAACGAGCACTATTTCGTGCCGATGCGGGCATGGTCGGCTGCCGAGCTGGCCCCGCGCGTTCCTCCGAAGGCTCCTGTGATTTATTTTTTTGGAGGGCCGGATGCCATCTCGCCACTGGCGTATTTTCCATCGGCACCGGACTTCATTCTGGGCGGACTCGAACCCGTGGGCTCGGTTACTGATCCGCGCCAGCTCTCTCCCGACCAACTGGCGGTCTCACTCGACAATTTGCGCAAAGCGACGAATGCCATTCTCTCGTTCGGATTTTTCATCACCAAGGACATGAAGACGGATTTGGAAATTTCCGAATTCAAGGGGGTGACTCCGATTTTGTTGACCTTCCTGGGGATGAGTGGATGCGAGGTGCTCGACGTGTCACT
>JBBQRY010000299.1:0-3158 GCA_038214335.1 Chthoniobacterales bacterium | reverse complement strand
TGAAAAGTGCAATCGGCGATGGAAGGTCAGGGAGCATAGGCGTCCCGCCTGTGGGGAGTGGAGACTCCGCAGACAATAGCCAGTCACCAAACAGGCGAGACGCCTGTTCTCCCTGTTTGCACTTTTCGGAGATGCGCCCCTTCATGGGCGTCTCCGAAGCGTATGGTGGATTTTCTTCAGCGACGGATGTGGTTTTGACGGTTTCCATAACGAGGTCCCATGCCCAGTCCACCCGGATCCCGACATCCGGTAGGATCACCAGTTTTGGCGCTTCTGCTCCCTGCGAATGGATCCTTTCGGTCCAGAATGCGGATCTTCCGTCTTCGTCAATTTCGGGAACGAGGACCATCGCGACGTGTTGCTGATTTGTGTTTTGGATGGAGGGAGCCAGCAGAATTGCCTGTTGATACTCAGGCCATGGGGAACCGGCGTCACCTGCCACCAAGATCTCCTTGGGTGGTGTGCCAGAATGACCGGGCATCAGGATGCGGCGTCCGGTCGTTTCTGCCATGCGACGCGCCAACTTCCCCCATTCCGGCCCCAGCACGGCTTCATCCGGCACAAAGCCCAGGTCGATTGCGGATTGCGAGGATTTCGGTCTGAGTGCGATGACTGTGCTTTCTCCTCGGGGATTTCGCGCGAAGCTTCGTTGGAGAGAATCGCCATGGCTTTTCCACATGCCAACCAAGACGAGACCGATGAGCAGAACCGCCAGAGCGGCAAATGGGGGGATTATTTGCCAAAGATTGTGACGGATTCTGGCGGAGCGGATACGAGAGACTGAGAGGGCGACGATGGCAAGGATCGGCAGTGCCCACACGCGAGGTTCTTCCATGGTCGTGCTGAAGATGCCGCTCACAAGAAAGGCTACCAAGCTGCTCCACAGGGCGACGCGCCAGCCTGCGTGAGGCTCGCTCCTTCCCGGCCATGTCCAGACCCAAAACACGCAGAGCGTCACCATGCTTCCAGCAAAGACCAGCCACCCCCATTCCACAAGGAAGGTCAGATAGCTGTTGACCATGGTGCGATACCCTTCCGTGCCGTCCACCGCTTGATACCATTGCATGAACTCGCTTCCGGATCGTCCGGTTCCGAATCCCGCAGGATTGTCGTAAGCCATCTGCAAGCCCGCGCCCCAGAGATCCAGGCGATTCCCAACGGATGCGTCCCCGCCCATGGCCTCCATCGAGCGACTTCCCATGCCAAGGACTAGCCCGGCTGAAAGCACTGCTACAAGCAAGGCCAGCGAGAGCCAAACACCGTGTGATCGGAATGCTTGAAGCCACGTTGAAAGCGATGGCGGTTGTTTCTGAAATGAGAAAGGAAAATGCAGCCCGCGAATCTCGCGAATCTTCGCGAATATAAACCAGATGCAACAGGAGGGGCATTCACGCTGCGGGTGAGTCGGCGCTTCCTTATAATCTGCTGATTGTATTCGCTTTATTAGCGGGCAAAAAACGCCTTTAGGATGAAAGATCCTCCACCCGGTCGCCACAGCCATTCCCATGAATGCCCCCACCACTCCTCCCCGAGAAAACGTCATCCACAGGCAGAACCATGCCGTGAGGAATCCGGTTGCCGCGATGAGCGCCGAAGCCACCCTGGCCCTCGGCGATTTGATCCCGAAAGCACTCATCCATGATACCCACAGCAACGGGATCAGGCAGGCAAAGAGGACCGCCGCCTTGTTCGGATTCTCAAACCCAAAACTCCAGCGTTGGGCCTCTTGGTAAAAATACTCTGGATCCATGGCTTAGGGCTGGGAAAACCGTGTGGCGATTTCCTCGAGAATGTCGAATCGAAGAAGTGCCGAGCTGCGATCCGGCGAAATCACGCTCACGCTGGCTCCCGCGGCAGTGGCCTCTTTGAGATATGGCTGAAACGCCTCCTGGTCACCTCCATCGCTGTCCAAGCTCGAAAGATAAATTTGTTGGTCTGTTTTCGGAAGGACCGCTTGAACCGAAGGCAGCCGCGCGTCGATGGCTGCAGCGGATCGCACCCGTTCTGTCTCCGGCAGGAGGGAGAGGAAATGCCTGCCCGCCTCATTGAAACCGAGCAGAAAGATCGGATACGATTTCCACTGCTCCAGCGAGGACACCCAATTGAGAAGAGCACGGGCATCCTCCAGATTGCCGCCGATTTCTTCAGGGGTGCCCACAACGATGAATCCCTGCATCGACAGAAAATCTATGTCGTCTCCCCGGTCGCTCCTTTCCGCTGCGCCCCCTCCATAGATGATGACGCCTTTGGGATTCTCCGCCTGCGGGTAGCGAATGAAGGCGGCACGACTCCCCCCATCGGCAGAGGGAACCACGACGGAACGGTTTTCGTTGCGCAGCCAGGCGGCGGCGAACGCCTCGGAGGGCAGGCAGGTCGCTTCCGTGAGGGGAAGGGAGTCCGCTCCGCTTTTCTCGACAGCCCACGGGTAGTCCGCCGGAGCACGCAGAGGCCAGAGGGCGGTGTTCCTCCAGTTTTTATCGGCATTTCTCATGTCGCGCACGGCGGCAAGGAATTGCTGGGCGATGTCGTAGCCCGAGATGCTGGCCGTGTGATGAAACGACGTGTCGGTGTATTGCTTGGTGAAGTCCGCCTTCTTCAGCGCGCAGATTGGTGTGGTCGTGTGAAGCATGTTCACGCCGAGCGCACGGGCCTGCTCGGCCAGTTCCACATTCGCCTCCTCGCGGATGTCGCCGCGCGTGCAAAGCACGGACCATGCGATGGCATTCGGCTTCAGCATCGGCTCATAGTGCCAGCCACCGATCATCGACACCGCGTCCACGCGATCCGCATTCAGCAACGCAAACCGCTGCACCATCACAGACCCTGCGGAATTTGCCAAGATCAGCAGGTTTTTCCGGGGAACCCGCAATTGATCGACCACCTTGTCCCACACCTGCAGCAACATTTGATGGGAGCCGGATTCCGCGTAGGGGTAGTATTTCTCTGGATCGTCGAAATTCTCCCGAGCCGTCTTGATGGTCATCGAGAACACCGTCATGCCATAGGTTTCCGCAATCCCACGATCTCGCTTCCCTCGACATGCGCCTCCGAATACTCCATCACAGCGCCGGATTTCATGGTCAGCTTCCCGCCCGTTTGCCCGAAGGCCGAAACCATGGAAAACGCCAAGGCCACGACCTGCCCGTAGAGAACCATCC
>JBBQRY010000298.1:0-3166 GCA_038214335.1 Chthoniobacterales bacterium | reverse complement strand
CGTGGGTGCGCGGACCGGAGATCACAAAGACATCGCCGGCCGCGAGCTGCCAGCTCTCACGTCCCGAGGTATGGCGTCCGCTCCCGCTGGTGACAAGGACCAGCTCGGTAAACTCGTGAGCATGGGGTGCAAAGGGTTCCTGGGGGTCCCTTCGCTCTAGGCTGATTGGGAATCCGTCCGGATGAAACCAATCCTTCACACGCAGCACATGCTTCATGGCCAGAATGTGCTACTTTTTGGCCAAACAGTGGAGGAAATTCTTGGAGGCTTTGCGTAAGGTGCTTGTCAGAATAGCGATTCCCGCTGCACCGGAGCGGGGGTGCTGATTCCTCCTTATCCTATGAAAAAATCCACCGCCCAGTCCTACAAACTTGCTCAATCCCGCTTCGCGGATCTCGGAGTTGATACCGAGGTTGCGATGGGCCGTCTCGCCCGCATTCCGATTTCCCTGCACTGCTGGCAGGGCGACGATGTGGGGGGATTTGAGGATTCTGGAGAATCCCTCAGCGGGGGGATAGCGGTCACAGGAAACTATCCCGGCAAAGCGCGCACCCCCGAGGAATTGCGGAAGGATCTCGACAAAGCGCTCTCGCTCATTCCGGGCCGGCACCGCCTGAATCTTCATGCTTCGTATGGCGAGTTCGGCGGAAAAAAAGTGGACCGCGATGCGGTCGGGCCCGAGCATTTTCGTGGGTGGGTGGATTGGGCGAAGGCCCGCGGACTGGGCATGGATTTTAATGCCACATGTTTCGCGCATCCCAAAGCGTCCGACGGCTACACGCTCTCGCATTCGAGCAAGGCGATTCGGGATTTTTGGATTCGGCATTGCATGGCCGCACGCGAGATTGGAGCCATGATGGGCAAAGCGCTTGGTTCGGCGACGGTGACAAATGTGTGGATTCCGGACGGATCGAAGGACACGCCGGTGGACCGACTTTCTCCACGCGAGCGGCTGGAAGATTCGCTCAATAAAGTTTTTGCGAAGAAGCTCAATCCGAAACACCATCTCGACGCCGTGGAGTGCAAACTCTTCGGAATTGGGAGCGAAAGCTATGTCGTGGGATCGCACGAGTTTTACATGGGGTATGCGATCAAAAACCAGAAGCTTCTCTGTCTGGATGCCGGGCATTTCCACCCGACCGAGGGGATCGCCGACAAGCTCAGCTCGGTGCTGATGTTTGTGCCGGAAATCCTGCTGCACGTGAGTCGCGGAGTGCGCTGGGACAGCGACCATGTGGTCACACTCGACGATGCGCTTCAGGCCATTGCCTTCGAACTCGTGCGCAACAACCTCCTGCCCCGCACACACATCGGACTCGATTTCTTCGATGCCAGCATCAACCGGATTGCCGCATGGACGGTTGGCACGCGCAACACGCTCAAGGCCCTGCTCATCGCCTTGCTCGAACCAGCGAGTCTCCGCGTCGCAGAGAAATCCGGCGACTTCAGCTCGCGGCTGGCACTTATGGAAGATGCCAAAAGCCTGCCGTGGGGTGCGGTCTGGGACGCTTATTGCGAATCGCAAAACGTGCCAACCGACATGCATTGGATGGTGGATGTGAAAACCTACGAAAAATCCGTGCTGAGCCAGCGGGCGTAAGGAAATCTTATTTCCCAAAAAGCGTCGAGACGCCGCGCAACTCGGATTCAGCCTAGAAAAAGCAGTTTTAACCACGGATTTCACGGATAGCACTGATATTTAAAGAGTTAGAACACAAGCCCTATTCACCCGCAAGGTGAATCACAAAGCGCAGACAGATTGTCATAACTGCCTCTATCCGTGTTATCTGTGTAATCCGTGGTTAATTCTTCTGCCGGATTTAGGTTCAGACCTTCCTCGAGAGGAATTCCTGCAAATCGGAGGGGAGGGGAGCGGTCCATGCTTGGGTGTCTTTGCCATCATCGAATCCGATTTGATGCGAGTGAAGGGCGTGCCGAGGCAGGAGCAGCCGAGTTTCCAAGGAGGCAGTCCATCCCGTGCGGATAAACTCCAGGTAGCAATCTGGGGAAGGGCCATACAGCTTGTCGCCCACGACGGGATGTCCCACATGGGAAAGATGCACGCGGATCTGATGGGTGCGTCCGGTGAGGGGTTCGGCGGCCACAAGGGCAAAGCGCGATCCTTCGCGCTCGAACCGCTGGACCACAGAAAATCGGGTGTGGGCATGGGCTCCCGAGGGATGCACCGCGCGGAGAAGGTGGACGGGCGAATCCGCCACCTCGCCCAAACGGATCAGGGGAGCATTCACCTCGAAGGAATCCGAAGGCCAGCCGCAGACGATAGCCAGGTAGGATTTGCGGATTTTTCCCTCCTGCATGGCGATGCCGGCACGGCGGGCGGCGGGGGCGGATTTTGCAACCAGCACGGCACCGCTGGTTTCGCGGTCGAGGCGATTAATGAGCGACACTTGTCCGCCATTGGCCAGCTCGTAGCCGAGCAACTCGCGAAGTCCATCCCACAACGTGCGGGGGCCTCCGGGTTTGGTGGGATGCACGAGCAGGCCGGCTGGCTTGTCCACGGCAAGGAAATCCGGCGTCTCGGCAAGGATACCGAAGGTGTCCGCAGGAGTGGCGGAGGCGGAAGGCGGACTCAGTGTGTGATGAGCCGGCTGAGGGTTTCAGAGAGTCCGGCGAGCTGGAAGGGCTTCGAAAGAAACTCATCCATGCCCGATTCGAAACAACGATCGCGGTCGCCGGGCATCACGTTGGCCGTCAGCGCAATAATCGGTGTGTGGGTTTCGGAATCTTCCAGTGCGCGGATCTGACGCGTGGCCTCCAGACCATCCAAGACGGGCATGCGCATGTCCATGAGGATCGCCGAATACTTGCCAGAAGAAAATCTTTCAACCGCCTCGCGTCCGTGGAAGGCAAATTCGGGAGTATAGCCGAGGTGTTCGAGCATTTTTCTGAGGAGCGTGCTCGTTGAGGGATCATCTTCGACGACGAGAATCATGCGGTCTTTCGCATGGACTTCCGGATTTTCGGTGGGCGTTCCGTCTGGGGAAGTTTTTTGTTGCGATGTCGGCAAAGGCTCGGGAAGAGGGAGACGGAACGTAAAACAACTTCCTTGGCCGGGGGTGGAAGAAACCGTCAGTTCCCCATCCATCGCCTCGGCCAATCGTTGCGAAATGGCCAGTCCCAGCCCGGTGCCTCCATGCTCGCGCTG
>JBBQRY010000297.1:0-3185 GCA_038214335.1 Chthoniobacterales bacterium | reverse complement strand
AGGCCATGCTCAAGCCTGGCGTGGGGTGGGAAGTTTTGCTGAGTCTGATTCCCCTCGTTTTCATGGGTGCAGGTCTCGCGGTCATGTTTTCCAGAAAACTGTCCCGTTAACCGGTCCTCTCCGCACCGTCGCCGTCAGAATCCGGCAACCCGCTGGTGCTCAAACCCGCCGTTCCTTCGATCCTTCGAGCGGCAGGAGTCCTGCTTCTGGCGGTGTTTTGTAACGGCATCGTCTCCGTTTTTGTCTGGCAGGTGATCAAAGGATTCCAAAGCGGACGTCCAGACTGGTTTTTGACGATTTTCATGATTCCTTTTGTGGCCGTAGGCATTGCGATGGTTGCGGCCTTCTTCTACTCCCTGCTCGCGCTCACGAATCCGCGCTGCCGCCTGAGCGTGAGCCCGGGGGTGTTCGTGCCGGGCCTGTCGGTCGATATCTCGTGGGAGGTGCATGGCGCGACGCACCGCCTAGAGCGCCTCCTGATTGTCATTGAGGGAAATGATCACCAGCCGCGGGTTTCGATGGCGTTGAGGTGGAGGGTGATCGGGTCGGTGCGCTGGGGAGGTTCTTGAGGGTTGGTGATTTCCAGGAAATTTTCGCTGAGCGAGTCGAGCTGGGTGGCCTCGAACCAGTTCAGGTAGTCATCGACTTGCCCGGTGCGCTGGAGGAGGAGATCGAGGATTTTTCCGTTTTCTTCGATCTGCTTGGCGAGGTTCTTCTTTGGCTTCGCGGCCAGCTCGGTCGCAATTTTCCGGTATTCCTCAATGACCGGACGCAGGAGCGGGTGGGCGCGGAACTCGAGAGTGAGAAACTCGGCCGACTTCTGCCGCATGAGGTAGGGTCCGCCATCGCTGCGGGCGAGGGCGGGCAGGGCTTCCGCTCCCCGTATTTCTCCCTTTGCGGGATCTTTGGCATTCACGGCCACCGAGATGTCGAGCAGGCCCTTGAGGGCGCGGATCGTTTCGCCGATTGAGTAGGGATCAATGCCATTGGGAGTCGAGCTTCGCGCAATGGCGAGGGTCCAGATTTTTCCGAGTCGGGAGGGATCGTTTTGGAGCGACGGAAAAGCGGCCAGCAGGGCTTTCATATCTGGATCCCGGCCTTCCAAGGATTCCAGAAATGCGCTGAATCCTTTCCGGCCTTCGGAGAGTTGTCGGAGTGCTTCGACCAGCGCAAGGGCTTGGGTGCGGTAAAGCGTGAGCGAGGTCGCTTCGAGGAGCTCGGGCTTGGTCTTTAAAAATTCTTCGAGCCGGGGTGGCCGCTCGCTTTTGAGCAATGTGGCATAGACTCCATCCGGCGAGCCATTTTCCTTCACGCGCATTTGTTCGGCGAGTCCTTCGACGAGCCATGCGGGCGGGGAGTGAAACGGGCGACCGGATTTCGGCGGGTGCTTGCGGTAGATCTCATGGAGAGCCAGCGCGCGGAAAATTTCGGGTTCGAGCATCAGTCCGCGAAGCATCGCGGCATCGTAGATGTCGATCTGGACCTTGAGCGTGCCGCCATCCCCCTCAAAAACTGCCGTGCGTGCGCCGCTGACCCCGCGGGGTTTTGCGCGACCCAACAAATCCTGAATGATGATGGGCGGACCGCTCTCCGGATTTTCTTCCACCAGCTCCCCCCAAACCGTGCGGGCAACTTCTGCGCGCCTCACGAGATCCGAGCGGCGCACGGCGTCTGCCGAATACACCACAAAGGCACCGCTGGCACTGGTGCTCCGCGCAACCAGCGCGGTCTCGCGAGCGGACGCCACGGCACAGCCCAGCAGGCAGAAGCAGGCTACAAGTCGGAGGACGATTTGGTGTCCGGCCATTGAAGGGTGGCGTCGTTGGGGGTGAGCTTGATGCCTTTGGCCCGCTGCAGGAGCTTCAGCGCGGGCTGCAATCCCTCCACCGTGGGTTTGAAAAGTCGTTGGAAGGCAGGCAGAAGTGAGGGATGAATCGGCAGTCGACCAATCGAGCCCGCGACCGGCCTCGCTCCCATTCCGGTCCCCGCCATGACGGGTTCCAATTTCAGAAGAAAATAGAGATGGGTTTCCAAGAACTGCTGATCGATTCCGAGCGAAAAGTTGCCGTTGCCGAGAATGACGAAACACCTCAAAAACTTGGCACGAAGGGCGGAGGCCTCTCCGGAGTTCATCGCGATGGTGGTTTCCAGGTATTGGTTGATCGAGGCCGCATTCACGATCCAGTGGATCGGCTTTGTGGACTCGCTCACTTCCTTGAGTGTCGCAAATGTCTCACGGGCCGCCCCGGTATTGGCTCCGACCACGGAAGGGATATTGTCTGGCGCGCGCACCATCTGGACGACAGCCGCAAGGGTGGCAGACACGATGGCCAGCCAGAGAAGATTCGAGATCAGGAACCCGATCAGCGTGCGCTCGGTCGCGGGGGCTCGCTTTTTTAGCGCTGGCTTTTTCGGGACCGAAGCTCCCGGCAGAGGAGGAGCCGAACCGACGATTGGAGCGGAGCCTGCCGGAGAATCGGCAGAGCCCTCGGGCAGCCGTGTGCCACAATTTCCGCAGAAAACCCGCGTGTGGTCGTTTTCCGCCCCGCAATGTTCGCAGGCTTGCATCAGTCGGCCTTCGCCGGTTTGGCCGGCTTTTTGGGCTTGGTTTCCGACTTCGATTCCGACTTCGATTCCGACTTGGTCTCGGATTTCGTTTCGGTCTTCGCGGGAGCCGCAACGTCCTTTTTGGCGTCCGCTTTGTATCCCTCGCTGCGGTAGTCGGTGATGTAGAATCCGCTGCCCTTGAAAATAATTCCCGCCCCCGTGCCTAGGAGGCGCTTCAATTTCCCCTTGCCCCATTTCTTCATCTGGCACTTGTCTTTCGGGCAAGTCTTCAAAGGATCGTCCTTCATCGACTGAACGATCTCGAACGTTTTGCGGCACTTTTCACACTGGTAATCGTAGGTAGGCATTTGCGGAAAAGCAGGTTTGTATCATGTCCGCGACCAGACCGCAAGAACCGCGCATGAGCCCAAATCCGCGCGTCAGGGACAGGAATGGGAGGGCTAACCTCCGTGTGAGTCCATATATCACGGCTCGGACGGAGCCTTGCCCTCCCGCTGCGTTTGGGGCTGGAAAGGGGTGAGGGGTTGGGACATGCTGGGGGCATGATTGTTTCTGTTCCATTGGAGGGGGCTGCTTATAACGTTCACGTGGGGGGCGGGTTGTTGGATCGTGTGGGG
>JBBQRY010000296.1:0-3200 GCA_038214335.1 Chthoniobacterales bacterium | reverse complement strand
CCAAGTATGCCGATTGAACGTCTGATTTTCCCAGAAAACGTTCGGACGAGATCAGGAAGTCTGAACTTAAGCGGGGTTGGGGACGGTGCGGGTTGTGTCGCCCCTTCAGGGATGAACGTTTTAACTGACTGGTTCCCAGGGCGTTGCCCTGGGCTATAGTAGTTTGCCCCTTTGGGGCTTTGCGTGCTTAAGTTAGCACCATTCATGCCCCTTCACAGTCGAAATCAAGTTCGGCTTGGCTTTCCCTGCGGTTCCGGTCCACACTCTCCGCGTGAATTGCCTCCTTTCTTTCCTCTGCCTGACCGTTTTTCTTGCCGCCGTCCAGCCGCTGCGTGCGGACTTTCGCGGGGCATGGATCTCGTCGGTTTATAATATCAATTTCCCCTCGGATTCCGGCCTCTCGGTTGGAGCGCAGAAGGCGGAGATTGAGCACCTCCTCGATGCTGCGAAGGCGGCTGGACTCAATGCCGTGCTGTTGCAGGTCCGCCCGGAGAGCGATGCCCTTTACGCTTCGACGGTTGAGCCATGGAGCCGATATCTCACCGGCACCCAAGGCCGCTCGCCGGGATACGATCCGCTGGCCACATTCATCTCCGAGGCCAAGCTGCGCGGCATCGCGGTCCACGCATGGCTCAACCCCTACCGCGCCGCAGCCAATGCCTCACAACCGCGCGCGGAGAGCCATATCAGCCGGAAATTCCCTCAATACGCCTACCAGGTCGGGCGTGTTTTATGGATGGATCCCGGTGCGCCTGCGGTTCAGAAGCAGATCCTGCAAGTGGCTCGCGATCTGCTCAAGCGCTACGACCTCGCGGGGCTGCACATCGACGATTATTTTTATCCGTATCCGACCGACAGCGGGGCCGTTTATCCGTTTCCAGACGACAAAACCTACGGCGCCTACCGCGCAGGCGGCGGCACGATGAGCCGGGCGGATTGGCGGCGGAACAACGTCAATTCTCTAGTAAAAGCCCTCGGCGAGGTCGTTCACTCGACGCGGTCAGGCGCGATTTTTGGAGTGAGCCCGTTTGGAATTTATACCAAAGGCTCGCCGCCGGATGTCAAAGCGGGCGTGGACCAACTCAATGACCTGTATTCCGATCCCGTGAAGTGGATGCGCGAAGGGTGGGTGGATTACCTAGCTCCACAATTGTATTGGGCCGACCGCGGACCCCAGTCGTTTTCCTCGCTTCTGCGCTGGTGGAGAAGTCCGGAAATCAACCCCCGCGGCGTGCCGATTTGGCCTGGGCTGGCCGTGGACCGCATGGCCTCGCACGGATGGCCGGCTTCCGAGATTGCCAACCAACTGGCTCTCGAGCGGACGATTTCCCCGCGCACACGTGGCGGCTTCCTTCTCTGGAACATCGGTCCCGTCGCCAAAAACCACAAAGGCATCGTCCCGGTGGTTCGATCCACGGCAAGAAGTCTTCCCTGATTGCCAGCACTTTACAATTTTTTCAGCAGCCTTGGTTTTGTCATCCCTTGGCGGAGGAGGGTTTTTGGTGTGTTCATGAATGGACAACATGCACATGTATCTCTATTGCACGCAAAAAAAGAAGGACCCTACCCTTTTTCCCGACTTTTTGTCCTGCACCCTACCCGAGGGCGAGCTGAGCGGTGGAGATTTCCAAGATCTCTTTGGTGATCGCGGCCTGACGGGCTTTGTTGTATTCCAGAGAGAGATCTTTGACGAGGTTCTTGGCGTTGTCTGTTGCGCTTTTCATGGCGACCATACGGGCGCTTTGTTCGGAGGCACGGGTGCTGAGCAGCGTCTGATATACCGAGAAGTGGAGGTAGGCCGGAAGGATGGCGTCGAGGACGGCACCGGGGCCAGGCTCGAATTGGATGCCGCCTCCGAGATCATGCACTTCCTCGTAGGGATTCGTGAGTCCGATTTCCTCGAAGCTGGTGAGGGGCAGGATCGGCAAAGCGGTGGGCACTTGGTTGAGGGTGTTCACAAACCTTGAGAACAGGATAGTGACTTTGTCCACCGAGCCATCCAGAAATTTGCCGATGCAAAATTTGGAAATCCCCTTGGTTTCAAGGAAGTTCGGATGGTCGCGGAGCGGAAAATCCGCAAGCATTGTGCGTCCGGTCCGGGCAAGGAACTGAGTGCCCTTGCGTCCGACGGATACGAACGACGTGGTGGTCTTGTCGAATGCCATGGCTTCGCGGAAGATGTTCGTATTGAGTCCGCCGCAGAGTCCTTTGTCGGTGCTGAAAAGGAGGACGAGTTCGTTCTTCACCTCCCGGCGTCCGAGGAGCGGATGGGTCGAGGGATCGACCGCGTCGCGCACCCAGACGATGACCCGGTTCATCAGCAGGGAGTAGTCCCCTCCATTGATCGAGGCCTGCTGGGCCTTGCGCATCTTCGAGGCCGCGACCATCTGCATCGCCTTGGTGATCTGGGCGGTGTTCTTGACGGACTTGATCCGTCGACGGATGTCACGCAGGTTGGGCATTAGCTGTTGAAGGTTTTGAACTCGTCAATCGCCGCACCCAGTTCTTTCTCGATCTCTTCGTCGAACTGCTTTCTGGCGACAATTTTGTTGAGGATCGCTTCTTTCCGGGATTCCAAGAAATCCATCAGCTTGGTCTGCATCTCTTTGACTTTTTCGACGGGAACGGAGTCGAAGAGACCTTTTTGCATCGCCCAGACAATCGCGGCCTGAAGTTGGACCGGGATCGGACGATACTGGGTTTGTTTGAAGAGTTCCACGATGCGCGCTCCGCGCTCAAGGGTGGATTTCGTGCGGGCATCAAGGTCGGACCCAAACTGCGCAAAGGCGGCCAGTTCGCGATACTGGGCCAGGTCGCCTTTGATTTTTCCGGCGACCTGTTTCATCGCTTTGATCTGAGCGGCGGACCCGACGCGCGAGACCGAGAGGCCGACCGAAATCGCCGGACGTATGCCCTGGTAGAACAGGTCGGTTTCGAGGTAAATCTGACCGTCGGTGATCGAGATGACGTTGGTCGGAATGTAGGCCGATACATCGCCGGCTTGGGTCTCAATAATTGGCAGTGCCGTGAGCGAGCCGTTGCCGTATTTTTCGCCCAAGCGGGCGGAGCGCTCGAGGAGGCGGCTGTGAAGGTAGAAGACATCGCCCGGATACGCTTCGCGTCCAGAGGGACGTTTGAGCAGGAGCGAGATCTGGCGGTAGGCATTCGCATGCTTAGTGAGGTCGTCAAAAACAATCAGC
>JBBQRY010000295.1:0-3257 GCA_038214335.1 Chthoniobacterales bacterium | reverse complement strand
CCAGACGCGGCAATACGCAGGTTGCCCCATTATCGGTTGAGAGGCTGTCATCCGCCGGAGGCTTGAGTCTGGCAGTAAATGTGGCACCGGATTCCGAGTTGCCGCGCCAAGATTTTTTCCATGTGCCACCCGCCTCGACCGTCACTGGCACGAGGTCCATCGGCTGGTCGTCACGCAGCAATTCGAGGGTTCCCGAGTAAGAGGCGGTGGAAACCACTTCGGCATCCAGTTGCCAATCTCCGGGCGCTACGGGAGAGCGCCGCACCGCAAACAGAGAAAGCCCGAGATTGGATGCAGGCGCCGGATCGACTCCCACGATCCGGGCCATCGCGGGGGGATGGTCCCAGCTTCCGGGCGGCCATACGGAATCCGAATAAATCTCGATGGATGGGTTTTCGCGCAGGGTGGTGAGGTCGGCGGCGAACTCGATGGATGCCGCCGGATCGCTGCCCGTGGAAAGCGGCTCCGCCCGCGCCAGTGCCTCGCGCAATGTCCGCTGGTCGGAGGTCCATCCGCTGAGAATCCTTGGCGGATTTTCTGCCGTGAGAAGCGCCATTTCGTCCTGCACACGCATTTTTGAAATCGCTTCTGCCAGCCGAGAGGTGGCCAGGGACCAACGTCCGGGCTCGGGCGTCGAAGCCTGCATGCTGGCCGAAGGATCCAGCACCGCAACAACGCGGCGCGGTGCGGACTTTTCCCAATCGAAGGCCGGACGAGCCAGAGCGGCGAGGAGGAGGAGCAGGATGAGAAGCTGGAGAAGGAGAGAAAGCCAGCGCCGCAATTTGCGCCAGAGCGGACTGCTTTCGATTTTGGGTTTGAGCGCTTCCCAGAAAATCAGCGTGCTCACGTCGCGCCTGCGCTGACGGGTTTTCAGCAGATAGAAAGCGACGATCGGCAATGCCAGGAATCCCAGCCACCATGCCAGAGGAAACAAAAAGCTCATCGCACAAATCCTCCTTGAAAAAGCGTGCGCCGGAGGACCTCGACGGGTTCCTCCGCCGCCTCGGCCCGAAGGTGTGCGATGCCGTGCCGCCGGCAATACTCGGAGAGTCGAAGCTCGTATTCGGCGACTTTGCTGCGATACGTCTCGGCCATCGCCCGGTCGATGATGAGCGTGCGCGTGGTGCCGGATTCCACATCGCGCAGTTCGAACTCGCCGAGCTCCCCACCCAATACCTCGTCCTCGTGCCGAACCTGAATGACCCCGATATCGTGCCGGGCGTAGCGAAGCCGGTCGAGGGCCAGAAACGCATCCTCGAGCGTGCTGCCCCAGGCGTCCGTCACCCAGATCACCAGCCCGCGCCGCGGACGCGTCGAAAGCCATTTGCCCACCGCTGCGGCCAGTTCAAAAGCGCCTTCTGGAGCGGAGAGGGATTCCAAATAGCGCAGCAGCCGAAGGAAGCGCGCGCGTCCGCGTCCCGGTGCCCACACCGGCTGGACCTCGGGGCTGAGCGGGGCAATGCCCGCACGGTCGAGGTTCCCCAGCGCCAGATAAGCGAGGCCCGCAATGATCTGCCTTGCCCGGTCGAATTTCGTGGGGCGCCCCCAGCGCATCGAAGCCGTGGCATCCAGCAGAAGATGCACATGCAAATCCTCCTCCTCCTCGAACAGCTTCATCAGCAAATGCCGGCTGCGCGCATACACATTCCAATCAATTGAACGAATGTCGTCCCCAGGGCTGATCGCGCGGTAATCCGCAAATTCCAAGCCCGCACCACGCTTCACACTCCGCCGCTCCGCCCGCAGCCGACCACGCGAAATCTGCCGCGCCAACAGGTGCAGGCCCTCGAGCTGATGCAAAAATTCGGGTGTGAAAAGATCGGTCACCGCAGGAAGTTGTTCGTTGCTGGTTGGACTTACTCGGCTTCTTTGTCCCATGCGGCGCGGCAGGACGCGAGGACGCCATCGAGAATCCGATCGGCACTGAGTCCGTCGGCCTGCGCCTCGAAGTTCAACATCATCCGATGCCGGAGCACGGGATGCGCGACATCCAACAAATCCTGCGAAGAAACATGGAACCGGCCATCGAGTGCGGCGGATATTTTTGCAGCAGCGAGGCAGGCCTGCCCGGCGCGCGGGCTGGCTCCGTAGCGGACATAGCGTTTGACTTCCGCCGTGGCGTAGGAGGACTCTGGATGCGTGGCCATCACGAGCCGGACGGCACGATCCCGAATGGTGGGGGTGGCGGGAAGTGAGGCCGCCAGCTCGCGCATCGCCAGCAATTCCTCTCCGCGCATCACCGGCTGGATTTCCGGCTTGGTGCCGGCGGTGGTGAGTTCGAGGATTCTGGAGAATTCGGATTCGGTCGGATACGGCACCAGAAGCTGGAAGAAAAACCGGTCCATCTGAGCTTCGGGCAGTGGGTAGGTGCCTTCCATTTCGAGCGGATTCTGAGTGGCGAGCACAAAGAACGGTTGGAGCAGGGAGCGGGTCTCGCCGCCAACCGTGACCTGCCCTTCCTGCATCGCCTCGAGCAATGCGGATTGGGTTTTGGGAGTGGCGCGGTTGATTTCATCGCCCAGAAGCACATTCGAAAACACCGGCCCCGGCTCAAAGCGAAAATGTTGGTGCCCATGGCCGTCATCCACCAAAATGGTCGTGCCCAAAACATCCGAGGGCATGAGGTCGGGAGTGAACTGCACACGCTGGAATCGCAGGTGGAGAGCGGCGGCGATGGATTTGACGAGCAGCGTTTTGCCGAGTCCAGGCACGCCTTCGAGCAGCACATGCCCTCCGGCGATCATCGCCATCAGGGTCAGCCTCACGGTCGGCTCCTGACCGATCACGACGGTCTGAATGGTGGCTTGAAGGTTCTGGAAGCGTTCCTGGAAATCAGCGATTCGGGATTCAATGGTGTTCATGGATTTTGTTTTTCAGCAACTGGACGGATGCGTTCGAAATACGTGCGGATCGTCCGGCGGTGCGCGAGCGGAAGCGATTCATCGGTGACGGCCCGCTCAGAGAGCGCAATAAATTCGGAGATCTGCGCCTTCGACGCGCTGCCCGCTGTGGCGGATGTTCCGGAGTCCGCAGATGTTGTCGTGATCTCGGATTCCCCCTCGCCCATCGTGAGCGAGGTTTGCTCGGATTGCGCCGCGTCCGCCAGCTTCTTCTCCTCGCCAAGGGGTTGGCCGTCCGTGCCATTGCCCGCCTGTTTTCCGCCGGGATTTGTGCCTTGGCAAAGCGAAGGCTGACTCCCCTCGCAGGCTTCCCCTCGCAATTTCTTCCTAAGGTTGTCGAGCTGTTTTTTGCCCATG
>JBBQRY010000294.1:0-3261 GCA_038214335.1 Chthoniobacterales bacterium | reverse complement strand
TGTTTCCACCCGTAGATGACCTTGCCAAATTGCGTGCCCCAGTCGCCGATGTGGTTGTCGGTCGTCACGTCATGCCCGAGAAACCGCGCAATCCGCGCCAAGCAGTCGCCAAGGATCGTGCTGCGGATGTGGCCGACGTGCATCGGCTTCGCGACGTTTGGCGAGCTGAAGTCGATAAGGATTTTTTTGGGCGATTCGGTGAGCGCGACCCCAAGGCGCTGGTCTGCCGCCATTTCGCTGATGCGGGAAGCAAGGAAATCGGACTCGAGTCGGAAGTTCAGGAATCCAGCACCCGCAACTTCCGGCGCGGAAGAAATTCCGACCACGTTGATCCGCTCGGCGATTTCGCTCGCAAGCTGGCGTGGGTTCACGCGGCGCTCCTTGGCGAGAACCATGGCGGCATTCGATTGGTAGTCGCCAAACCGGGTGTCGGCGGCGGAGGTGACATCGCCGCGAGCCGGATCGAGCCCACAGGCGGTCAGCGCATCGCGCAGGCGCAAGGCAAGGATTTCACGCAGGTTGCCGGTCATCCGCGCGGGGACCGGTTTTCGAAGACGCGAAGGATTCCCGCCTGGTTCACGGCTTGGGAAAGATCGTCGCGCACGGCTTTGTCGTTGAGGAATTTGGCAATCGCCGCCAGCGTGCGCAGGTGGGTTTGAAATTGATCCTTCGGCACCACAAAGAGAACCACAAAAAAGACGGGCTGTCCGTCGAGAGAATCAAATTCGATGCCTTTCTCTGAGCGTCCAAAGGCCGCGACCACATCCGTCACTTTGTCCGAGGACGCATGGGGGATGGCAATTCCAAAGCCAATTCCCGTGCTCATCGTTTCCTCTCGCTGGCGGATCGCGTTGAGCACGTTGTCGCGGTCTTCGCTGAGGATTTTTCCGGTGCTGACCAGCAGGTCCACCAATTCGGCAATGGCATCCCACCGGCCTTCGGACTGCATCGTCGGAAGGATTTGGGACTCGGAGAGAAGGTTGGCAAGCGTCATGGAAATTTAGCGGTCCACTTCTCCGAAGACGGGATCCATCGATCCGAGAATGCCGACCACATCACTGATCATGTGCCCAGGTAGGATTTTTTGCATAATGCTCAAGTTGACAAATGAGGGCGAGCGGATTTTCAGACGGTAAGGAACTCCGCCGCCTTTGCTGTAAATATAGAATCCGAGCTCGCCCTTGGGATTTTCTGCTCCGAAATAAACTTCGCCCGCCGGAGCATCCACGCCCTCGGTCACCACGATGAAATGGTGAATGAGCTCCTCCATTTTGGTGAGCACCGCCACCTTGTCGGGAAGCATGCTCTTGGCGTCGTGCCAGTTGATCGGTCCCTCGGGCAGCGATTGAAGCGCCTGCTCAAGGATGCGCACGCTCTGGCGGACTTCCTCCATGCGCACGAGATACCGGTCATAGACATCGCCAACCGTGCCGATGGGAATGTCGAAATCGTATTTCTCGTAATCGAGATAAGGCTGGACCTTGCGGAGGTCGTGGTCCACTCCCGAGCCGCGAAGGTTCGGACCCGAAAGCCCGTAGGCAATGGCATCCTCTTTGGTGATGATCCCGATGTCTTTCGTGCGGTCCACGAAAATCCGGTTGCGGGTCACGAGCTTATCGGATTCTTCAAAAGCCGGCGGGAACGTGCGCAGGAAATCCTTGAGCGCGGCAATGAACGCCGGAGACAGGTCGTGGGTCTGCCCCCCCACCCGCGTGTAGCTGGTGGTGAACCGCGCACCAGTCATCAGCTCCATCAAATTGTAAATTTTTTCACGCTCCGTGAAGGTGTAGAGAAAAAGCGTCATGGCACCGAGGTCCATGCCCAGGCAGCCAATCATCAGCAGGTGGGCCGAGATGCGGGCCAGCTCGCAGCCGATCACGCGGACGGCTTTGCCGCGGGCAGGGATTTCCCAGCCCATGAGTTTTTCGACGGCGAGGGCGTAGGCGATATTATTGGCGACGGGGGCGAGGTAATCGAGGCGGTCGGTGTAGGGGATGAACTGGTTATACTGCATGTTCTCGGCGATCTTCTCGTCGCCGCGGTGCAGGTAGCCAATCTCAGGCGTGGCCTTCGTGACGACTTCGCCATCCAGCTCCATCACCAAACGAAGAACCCCGTGCGTCGAAGGATGAGAAGGCCCCATGTTCAGGACAAGCTTCTCGCCCACCAATTCGTCGGTTTCGTGCAAGGCCCCCACCGTGCGGCCCAGCGCATCTCTGTGTTCCAATATCGTCGCCATCTGTTCGTCGCTCTTGTTGAGAAAAAAATGTTTTTGGTCGCCCAGCGAATCACTCGCGGGCTGGCAGCCACACAAGATCACTGGAAGGTTGGAAAATGAAAAGCACAAAAAAAAGCCGGACCTTGTGGGGTCCGGCTTTTTTTGGATAAAGGTTGATTAGAACGCGAAGCGGAGACCGCCACGGATGTTCGCAACGTTGCCGCTGCCACCGTAGTAGTAACGACCATCGGAGAAGATACCGATGTTGTTGGTTATACGGTATTCAAGACCGCCACCGACGTTGCCGAATCCGATCGCAGCGCGGTTGTTTTGGAAGTCTGCACCGCCGCCAACCATGACGTAAGGAGCGAGGTTCCATGCGCAGATAGGATAGCGGATGAAGAAGTTACCGTTGACGGGCATCCAGCTAGCGGTGCCTTGGTTGCTGTAAACGGAACCTTCCCAGCCGATACCGAAATACTTCGCGAAGAAGAAGTTCAGACCGAGTCCGCCACCGGATCCGGTGCCGAGGGTGCTGTTACGGGAACCGACAAAGCCGCTGTAGAATGTGTCGATCTGGAATTCCATATCACGGAATTTGCAGGTCGGTTCAATGACGACTTTTTCTTTGAAGGTTTTGGCTTCGGTGCCGGCAAATGCCGAACCGATGACCGCAACCGCCAACACGATGGTTAAGGAGAGTTTTTTCATATTGTGGTGTTTTGTTTGTTTTTCTAATACGCAGCTACTGAGCTACTGGGGCATGATTAAAGCACTCCACCGAAACCGTCAAGCAAGTTTTTTGCAGAATTTTCAGGCGGCTCCCGACTTCGAGTTCTGCTGTTTCACCCCGTTACTTCCGCAAGAGCTGCCGGAGGAGCTGGGTGGCTTGGGGGTGGTTTGGGGAAATGGCGAGGGCGCGGCGGGCGGCGGTGACGGCGGCGGGACGGTCGTTGAGGCGCAGGTGAATAGTGGCCAAGGCAAAGGCAGGATCCGGGCTTTGCGGCATGAGGGCTTCGGCTTTTTGCAAGGCGGTGAGGGCG
>JBBQRY010000293.1:0-3285 GCA_038214335.1 Chthoniobacterales bacterium | reverse complement strand
CGGCAGGACCGCAAAGACCAGCCCCGCGTGCCGATCACCGCGAAGCTTGTCGCCAATCTCCTGGTCGCCGCCGGTGTCAACCGCGTGCTCACGATGGATCTTCACGCGCAGCAGTTGCAGGGGTTCTTTGATATTCCGGTCGATCACCTCCACGCTCGCCCGGTGATGGTTCAATACCTTCAGCGTCTGGCAGACCCGAACCTTGTGGTCGTCTCGCCCGATGTCGGCGGCGTCAAAATGGCGTCCGCCTACGCCCAAGCCCTCAATGCCGGACTCGCTATCGTTGTCAAAAAACGCAAAAGCGCTATCGAGACCGAGGCCTCCCACATCATTGGCGATGTGAAGGACAAAAACGTTCTCATTGTCGATGACCTCACCGAGACCGCCGGCACACTCACCAGTGCCGCCCGCATGTTGCGTGCTCACGGTGCCCTTGATATTTATGCTGGTGTTTCACACGCAGTCTTGACAGATTTGGCGGTTGAGCGATTAAAGGACTCCGAAATCAAGGAGTTGATCACGACGGACAGCGTTCCAGTCCGCCCAACATCCGATCAGCGTGTCAAAGCACTGTCGGTAGCCGAGTTACTCGGCGAGGGCATCCGGCGCATCCACGACGACGAGTCGGTGAGTTCGCTTTTTGAACTGAAAAATACATAGCAACAAATAATTATGGCCAAGCAAGTTACACTATCCGCACGTCCGCGCTCCGAAAGCGGTCGCAACGCTGTCAAGCAAGTCCGCTCCCGCGGCGGCGTTCCCGCCGTCATTTACGGATCCAAAAGCGAACCCGCTAACCTCGAAATCTCCCGGCGCGACATCAACGCCCTTCTCGCTCACGCGGTCGGCGAAAATATTCTTGTCGAGCTTCTCATCGAAGAGAACGGCAAGACGACGAACCGACTCTCGCTCATCCAGGAGGTCCAGCACCACCCGGTCCGCCGCGACATTCTCCATGTCGATTTCCATGCGGTTTCCATGACCGAAAAAATTTCTGCCGCGATTGTGGTTGAGCCATTCGGCGAACCCGACGGCGTCAAGAACTTCGGCGGTCTGCTCGAGCAGAGCATGCGCTCACTCAATATCACGTGTCTGCCAAAGGATCTGCCCGAGATGCTCCGCGTCGATGTCACTGCCCTCAAGATCGGAGACGCCATCCATGTCCGCGATCTTCCTCTGCCTGACGGCGTGGAATCCGAAGACGATGCCGACCTCACCGTCTTCACCGTGGCCGAACCGCTGGTTGCCGACGCCACCGTCACAGCCACTCCTGCGGCACCCGAGGTGCTCAAGGAAAAGAAACCCGAAGCTGCTGCTGGCGGCAACGAGGAAAAGAAGTAACTCATCGCGCACGTGGAAGCATCCGCGGTCTTTCGTCTCGTCGCCGGTCTGGGCAATCCCGGCTCGGAATACGCGGATACCCGTCACAATGTCGGCTTCCTTGTCGCCGACGAATTGGCGCGCCGTTCCGCCTGTGAATTCCGCTTCGATGCGAACTGGAATTCGCAGGTTGCCTCCTGCGGCGGACGTGCCCTCATGAAACCCCAAACCTTCATGAACCTCAGCGGCGAAGCCGTTGCCGGCTACTCCCGGTATTTCAAGCTGGAGCGCCATCAATTGCTCATCCTTCTTGATGATGTTTCCCTGCCGCTCGGCACCCTCCGCCTGCGCAAATCCGGCACCTCCGGAGGTCACAATGGCCTCGAATCCGTGCTCGTTCACCTCGGCAGCGAAGCCGTTCCCCGCCTGCGCGTCGGAATCGGCTCCCCCGACGGACGGCCCCTCCACGATCACGTGCTCGGAAAATTTGAATCCGAAGAGCAATCCGCCCTCGCCGAAGCTGTCTCCCGCGCCGCCGATGCTTTTGAACACTCCAACGCCCATGGCCTCGAATCCGCCATGAACCAATTTAACCAAAAACCAAAAGAACTATGAAACGATACGAAGCACTCCTCGCCCTGGATACCCGGGGAAAAGAAGACACCACCAAAGAAACCATCGAACGCCTGGAAAAAGTCTTTGCAGACGAAGGCACCAAAATGGAACAGGTCCAACGACTCGAAAAACGCGAACTCGCCTACGAAACAAAGCACACGAAAACCGCCTATTTCGTCAACTTTATCTTCGAAGCCGAACCCGCGACGATTGACAAACTTCAGAAGAAGTTGAAACTCGATGGAGACATCCTCCTTCAAAACCTCGTCGCTCTCCCAGCCAAAAAATCCACCCCGGCACCCGCCGCAGCCTAGTCCAACTTAATCCAACTCCCTGACCCGAAAACTCCCCATGGCCAACGTCAATAAAGTCATTCTCATCGGCAACGTCACCCGCGACCCCGAGGTGAAATACACTCCCAAAGGCAGTGCCGTGACAGACATCGGCATGGCCATCAATCGCAATTACACGCTCGACAACGGCGAGAAACGCGAAGAGGTCACCTTCGTGGATGTCACCTTCTGGGGACGCCAAGCCGAAACCCTCGGCGAGTATGTCAAAAAAGGCCGCTCGATTTACGTCGAAGGACGCCTCCAACTCGACACATGGGATGACAAGCAGAGCGGTCAGAAACGCAGCAAGCTGCGCATTGTGGGAGATACCTTCCAGTTCCTCGGCTCCCGCAGCGATGGCGGATCCAGCCGCAGCGGTGGCAGCAGCGGTGGGGATGACGAAGGCGGTGGACACCAAGAACATCACGAGCAACGGCCGCCTCAACGCGGCCCTTCAACCCCATCCGCCCCCCCATCGAACCAACGCCCGTCCGCTCCCCCTCCAGCCCACGACGACCAGCCCGAAGACGATATTCCGTTCTGAGGAGTTCAGACAAACGGGGTTCAAATCTTCGCCGGGCACAAGATCCGCACGCCTCTGGACAGGAAGGCAGAAATGGAGTTTCGTAGGACTGTGAATCAATTCCGCGTTGAGATTGAAAAAGAAGACGACGGACGGTGGATTGCTGAAATTTCAGCCCTCCCAAGGTGGTGAGCATCCTGAAAAAAGAAGGACAGATCACCTATTATGTTGGAGCGGACAATTTCTTTTTGCATGGAGAAACCGATGCCAGCGGGCAGCGCTTTGCGATGGGCGCATCTCCGAAAAGTGCAAACAGGGAGAACAGGCGTCTCGCCGGAAAGCGAGCATTCAGAAGTGCATGAAGGAAAAAGCCGACTTGTGCCTCCAACGCAAGAGCACGCCCAAGAAGGTGACTATTGGCTCCTTGCCCGAAGCCGAGCGCCCTACGCAATTGCTTCCCATGGCAAAAATCCTCACCGACACGGTCAAGATGAT
>JBBQRY010000292.1:0-3287 GCA_038214335.1 Chthoniobacterales bacterium | reverse complement strand
GAACGGAGCAGCCGATTGGACTCTCCGCTGCATCCCCGAAGGTTCCATGCGACCACATTCCATCCAGCCCGGAAAAACGCAGCAGCCATGCCCTGAACGCAGGCATTTCTGGATTCCCCTTCGAGGCCATGCGAGATGACGACAAGGCGATCCGACTGGTTGCCGCAGGCCTCATCCAGATCAAGGAAATCGCCATCCGGGGTCTCAATGCGCCGCCGGGTCGTGGTGACGACAGGAACGCGTCGAAAAACCGCCGGGAAGATCGTTTGAAGGTGTCCGTTGCTGAGTCCGAACGGTGGGGAGTAGCTGAATTCGATCAGAGGCATGAAGAGATTGGAGCGGTGGCCTCGACGCGAAAATTCGTGTCGAGAGCCAACTGAAGTTCCTCCCAAGCCGCTGCCAAACTTTCGCGAAGCGCGACAGCGGAGTCGGAGGAATCCAAAGGCGGGGAAAAGATGGCGGCGTGGCGGGAGACGAAAGGTTTGTGGTGCCGGGTTTCGCCGAGCTGCTCAAAGAGGCTGCGGCATCTTGCAACGAGTGCGACCGTTTGGCGGATGGTTTCCGCTGCGGCTGATTCCGAATCCGGATCTTCTGCCACGGCGAGAAGTTGTCGGCAGCGAAACGCGCGGCACCGTTGCGGACGTTGTTCGTAGATCGAACAGAAAGTGTTCCGGGCGGGAGAGCTTGGTGGGGCGAAGGAGGTTGCAGAGCCTTGGACAATTTGGTCGCTCGCAGGCGGGACGCCTGTGCTCCCTGAGGTTTCCGTCGGAGCATTGGGTTCAAGTTGGAGAGCGGGGCAGGGTTGGAGAAAGTGGTTTGCGCCATCGATGCGGCGGGAGCGGATTCCGAGCGCGGCCAGTGTGCGCGCGGAATCGTCCGGTTGCTGCTTCATTCCGAAGAAAAGCACTCCATTGCAGCAGAGACCGCAGGCGGCGCAGAGCCGTGCCGCGGCGGCATCGGGAGCGTCAGCGTAAGAAGGAGGTGTGGTCATCACCTCGTTATTGACACCGCTGCCTAGCCGCGTGCCATGCGGCGGATGAGGGCGTCGGCCATGTCGGCAGGCGTCGTGGCGACTTCGATGCCCGCAGCCTCCAGGGCGGCAATCTTTCCGGCAGCCGTTCCTTTGCCCCCGCTCACAATGGCACCGGCGTGGCCCATGCGGCGTCCGGGAGGAGCCGTGACTCCGGCGATGAATGCGGCGACAGGTTTCTTGCAATTCTCTGCCAGCCACGCGGCGGCTTCCTCTTCGGCCGTTCCGCCGATTTCACCGATCATGATCATGGCTTCGGTGTTCGGATCGTCGTTGAACATTTTGACCACATCAAGGTGGGACGTGCCATTGATCGGATCTCCGCCAATTCCGACGCAGGTGGATTGCCCGTAGCCGCGGCTGGAAAGCTGCCAGACTGCCTCATAAGTGAGTGTGCCGGATCGCGAGACGACTCCGACATTGCCGGGTTTGTGGATGTAGCCCGGCATGATGCCGATTTTGGCCTGGCCGGGAGTGATGACGCCCGGACAATTGGGTCCGATGAGACGGGTGTTCGAGCCTGCCATGCCTGCTCGAACCTTCATCATGTCGATCACGGGAATGCCTTCGGTGATGCAGATCACGAGCTCAATGCCCGCATCCACGGCTTCCATAATCGAGTCGGCTGCGAACTCTGCGGGCACAAAGATCATGCTCGCATTGCAGCCGGTCTGCTGCCGGGCTTCGAATACGGTGTCGAACACCGGAATTTTGTCCGCAAAGACTTCGCCGCCACGGGCGGGGGTGACGCCAGCGACGAGGTTGGTGCCGTATTCCATGCACGAGCGGGCATGGAAGCCGCCGGCTTTGCCAGTGATCCCCTGAACGAGTAGGCGGGTGGATTTATCAACAAGAATGGCCATGGTGATTTAGAGAGCAGTAGTTGGTTGGGTAAATGAAGGAATGGAGTTTCGCATCGGAATGCGGATTTCGGACGTCAGGCAGCCGGGGTCGTTGATTTTTCTGAGGCACGGACGGCGGCCACCACTTTTTTGGCGGCATCGGCAATGTCGGTGCCCGAGATGAGTGGGAGGTTGGATTCCGCAAGCAGCTTGCGACCGGCTTCGACATTGGTGCCTTCAAGTCGGACCACCAGCGGGACAGACAGGTGGACGGTCTTCACCGCATTGATAATCCCTTGGGCAATGATGTCGCATTTCATGATGCCACCAAAAATGTTCACGAGAATCGCCTTCACGCGTTTGTCGGAGACAAGGATTTTGAATGCCTCGGTGACCTGCTGTTCGGTCGCTCCACCGCCGACATCAAGGAAGTTGGCGGGTTCTCCGCCGTGGTGCTTAATGATATCCATCGTGGCCATCGCGAGGCCTGCGCCATTGACAAGGCAGGCGATGTTCCCATCGAGGCCGATGTAGCTCAAATTCGATTTCGCGGCTTCGACCTCGCGGGGATCTTCCTCGTTGATATCCCGGTAGGCGCGGATTTCAGGATGCCGGAAAAGTGCGTTGTCGTCGAAATTGAATTTGGCGTCGAGAGCGAGCACGTCGCCACCTTTTGTGACTACCAGCGGGTTGACCTCGACCATCGAGCAATCGCTGCGGGTGAAGAGTTTGTAGAGGCTGGCAAACAGTTTGCAGGCCAGCCGCATTTCGTCCGATGCCATGCCAAGCAGCTTCGCCAGCTTGCGGGTCTGGTAGGGAAGGAGACCGAGAAGCGGGTTGACCGCCATGCGGATCATTTTTTCCGGGTTGTGCTCGGCGACCGATTCGATATCAACGCCGCCTTCCGTGCTGGCGACAATCACTGGAGCCGAAATCGCGCGGTCGATGAGGATCGCAATATAAAGTTCCCGCTCGATTTCCACGGCTTTCGACACAAGCACCTTCCGAACCATGCGGCCTTCCGGACCAGTCTGGTGCGTGACAAGCGTCTGTCCCAGCATCTGCTCCGCAATGTCGCGCGCCTGGTTCGCAGTCTTACAGACGTGAACTCCGCCTTTGAAGCCATTGGTGAATGTGCCCTTGCCCCGCCCCCCGGCGTGGACCTGCGCTTTGACAACAAGGTTGTTCGTGCCCAGAGATCGCGCGATTTTTTCTGCTTCTTCCGGCGTCGAGGCCACTCCGCCCGGGGTGTTCATGACCCCGAATTTGTCGAGGAGTTCTTTCGCTTGGTATTCGTGAATATTCATCTCAATGTCCCGCCCATTCAATCAAGTCAATCCCTATCGGGCTATAGGAAAATGCGACATCCCGGGGAATTCTTGCAAAGGAGGCACCATGTGAAATCTACTCGATCG
>JBBQRY010000291.1:0-3315 GCA_038214335.1 Chthoniobacterales bacterium | reverse complement strand
CCTTACGGCTTGAGTTCGTCGTTGGTGAGGGCGTTGCTGATGGTGAATTTTTCCTGATGGTAAGTCGGGTCGGCGCGGAACGAGAGGCGTCCGGCGTAGCGGCGTTCGATTTCGACGAGGTGGTCTTCATCGTCGGTGCGCAGGCGGCTGAGGAGGTCGGGGTTCACGGTGATGCGGATTTCGTGAACGGTTTCCTGGTGTTTGCGCATGATCGAGTGGAGGGCGCGTTGAAGCTCGACGCTCATGGTCATGGGACTCTTGATGAGGCCCTTGCCGTGGCAGTGCGGACAGGGGACGAAGACCGCGCTGGCGAGGCTTTCGTTGGCGCGCTGGCGGGTCATCTCCATGAGTCCGAGCTGTGAGATCGGGAGCACGTGGGTGCGGGCCTTGTCGCGTTTGAGGTGGTCCTTGACGCGCTGATAGACCGCCTGTTGGTCTTTCCGGCTCTTCATGTCGATGAAGTCGGCCACGATGAGTCCTCCGATGTTGCGCAGGCGAAGCTGGCGGGCGATTTCGTCTGCGGCTTCGAGGTTGGTCTGGAGAAGGGTTTTTTCCATGTCGCGGACACCTTTGTTGCGTCCGGTATTCACATCGACAGCGATCATGGCCTCGGTTTCGTCGATGACGATATATCCGCCGCAAGGAAGCCAGACCTGGCGGTGGAAGGCGGCATCAATTTGGGCCTGAACTCCAAAACAGTCAAAAATCGGCTGTGCTCCGGTGTAGTGCTGGATGGATTTTTTCGCGCGTTTCGAGACCTGTCCGACAAGCGACTGCATGCGCTCTGCGGCTTTGGCATCATCGACAATGACGGCATCGACTTCGTCGGTAAGAAAATCCCGCACCGTGCGGTCGATGAGGTCGGGTTCCTCGAACAGGCAGACCGGGGCCTGCTTTTCTCCGAGTCCGGATTGAATCGCAGTCCACTGCTCGAGCAGGAGGCTGAGGTCGCGCACGAAGTAGCGTGAGCGCTGGCCGGCACCGACGGTGCGCATGATGACGCCCATGCCTTCCGGCACTTCGAGCTCGCGAAGGATTTTGCGAAGGCGTTCGCGTTCCTTCGGATCATCAATTTTTCGGGAAATTCCGAATTGGTCATTGAACGGCATGAGAACGAGGTAGCGTCCGGCCATGCTGATGTCGGTGGTGATGCGGGGGCCTTTGTTGCTAATCGGGCCTTTTTTGACCTGGACGAGGATCTCGGCTCCAACGGGATAGATATTCGGAACGTCCTTGTGGGTGATCCGGGGCGGAGCCTTTTTTTTCTTTGAGTCGCTGCGGTTGATGGTTTCGATCCCGCTGTCGAGCGCGGCGGGAATGGCGTCCCAAAATTGGAGGAAGGCATTTTTCTCGAACCCGATATCGACGAACATCGCCTTGATGCCGGATTCGATGTTGCGGACTTTGCCTTTGTAAATCCCTCCGACGATGTTGCGGTCGGTTTCGCGCTCGATCGTGTATTCTTCGAGGCGGTTGTTTTCGAGGAGAGCAACCCGTTTTTCAAGGCGCTCGCAACTGACAATGAGTTTGATGCCTGTGGATTTTTTACGGATTCCCAAAATGCGTTTGACGGTTTCTATCATATAAATGTGTGTGTTGTTATGGGCGCATGTTGCGCACCGGGGTTAGTCTGTTCATCGGCGGTTTTCGGAGGGAGGTTTCCGGTTTTTGTCGGGTTTCTCCTTCTTGCCACCGAGGAAATTGAAAAATTTTTGAAGTGCGTTCGGTTTCGAGGGCTGATTTTTGACACGTCCGCGGTCATCCGCTTCTTCGCGGACATTCGGTTGGGCGGCCGGGCTATTTTCTTGGACAGCCCCTGCGCCAGCGCTGGCTGTGTCCGCAGCGGCGGCTTCGCCATCATCACCCACCGTGGTGGCTGCCGGGATGTCGCGTCCGAAATCAATACTCTCAACGAAGAGGAAATTCCCCTTGGCGGGTTCGACGGCAGCGAGCTGCGGCACTTCCTCACCATTCTCCATTTTAAAAATGTCCTCAAGGATTTTTGCGGCGATCGGTGCTGAGACGCCGCCACCGGATTTTGCACCCTGGACAAAGGTGACGACGGCATACCGCGGAGATTCGTAAGGTGCGAAGGAAACAAACCACGTGTGGTTGTCCTCGATGCCTGAGCGTTTGAATTGGGCCGTGCCAGTCTTGCCTGCGACATCGATCCCCTTGATGCGGGCACGGCCTGCGGTGCCGCCAGCTTCGTTGACGACCTTCCACATGCCGCGGCGGACTTTTTCGATTTGTTCGGGAGTGAGGCCGGCGTCGGTGACGAGGTTGCTGCGAACGCGGGCGGGGTCTTGCGTGATGATCGTTCCGTCTTGGGCGACAATGCGATCCACGAGACGCGGATAAAATACGGTTCCGTCATTGGCCACGGCGGAGGCGACCATGGCCATCTGGAGCGGGGTAGCTAAGACATCGCCTTGGCCAATGGCGGTATTTGCGGTGAAGCCCGAACTCCAGCGAGCGCGCGGGTTCACGGCCGCCAGCCACTCCGGTCCAGGGAGGACACCGGGGGCTTCGCCCGAGAGGGGAATCCCGGATTTTTGGCCAAGCCCCAGCATATTGCCCACCGCATCAATCTGATCGATTCCCGCTGCATTTCCATACTGGTAGAAAAAGGCGTTGCACGAATACTTGATCGCATCCGAGAGGCCGATCGTTCCATGTGCGCCTTTTCCGAAGATCCAGCACTTCATAAATTTGTTGCCGTAGGTGACGCCGCCCGAGCAAGTGAATGGGCGGTTGCCGACGCCGGCGCGGAGTCCGGCCAGGGCCACGGGGATTTTGTAGGTTGAGCCTGGAGCGTAGGCGCTGATCGCACGATTTAGCAGGGGATTTGTCTCGTCGCTGGTGAGGTCTTTCCAGTCCATCGCCGGGATGGAGGGGATGAACATGTTCGGATCGTAAGATGGCACCGAAGCCATCGCGAGGATGTCTCCGTTCTGGGGATTGACGACGACGACCGCCCCGCGTCCAACATTCCGGATCGCCTGCTCTGCGAAATACTGGATCCGGGCATCAATGGTGAGGAAAACATTGTTCCCCTGCACCGGTTCCTTGCGGTTCACCTCACCTTCAATCACGCCTTTCACATTGCGCTGAAGGATCCGCGCGCCGGGCTGGCCTTTGAGGTATTCGTTGAGGTAAAGCTCAATCTGGGCTTTGCCTTCCATGTCCGGATCGTAAAAATTGAAATTTTTGAGGTCGGGGAGTTTATCGAGATCGTTCGGCATTCCGACGTATCCGAGCAGGTGGGCCGCCAGTGCTCCATAGACATACCAGCGCACGGGTTTGACGGTGACA
>JBBQRY010000290.1:0-3391 GCA_038214335.1 Chthoniobacterales bacterium | reverse complement strand
GGATCGACCGCTCCCATTTGGTCCGTCTGGTGCTATGCTCCAGACGGTTCCTACCTCGGCCTCATGGAAATTCTCGCAACCGATGGCACCGTCATTTTCAACAACGCGTTTTCCAAAAAACCCTAGCGTGGATGTTTACTCACTGAGTCTGGCGGACTGGTCTGCGCGGCTGCCGGGGGAGCCGGCGTTTCGGATTTCCCAGATCCTTGACTGGCTCTACAAACGGCGGGTGGCCGATTGGGGGCAGATGTCGAATCTTCCCGCAGCTCTGCGCACGCGGCTGGCGGAGGAATTTCCGATCCAGCCGATGGAGGTCGTGCGGCAGGCCGGTGCGGACGACGCTACCCGCAAATTTCTTTTCCGCCTTGAGGATGGTCAACTCATTGAATCGGTGCTGATTCCGGCCTCGCCGGCGCTTTACGGTGAGGCGTCCGACCGACGCACCGCCTGCTTATCGAGCCAAGTCGGATGCGCCTACGGGTGCAAATTCTGTGCCAGCGGACTCGATGGCTGGAAGCGCAACCTGACCGCCGGGGAAATCGTTGCGCAGTTTTTGCGCATCGAGGAAATCTCGGGCGAGCGCATCAACAATGTCGTCTTCATGGGCATGGGCGAGCCGCTTGCGAATTACGAGAACCTCATGGCCGCCATCGGTGTGCTCAATGCCCCATGGGGCGTCGGACTCGGTGCCCGTCACATGACGGTATCAACCTCCGGTTTGGTGCCTCAAATCCTGGAGTTCGCGGCCCAGCCCCTGCAAATTCGGCTCGCCATTTCCTTGCATGGAGCGACCGACGCCGTGCGGGAAAAAATCATGCCGATCAATCGGAAGTTTCCGCTGGCCCTGCTTTTAGACGCCTGTGCGGATTACGTGAGGCGGAAAAAACAGAAGCTCACGTTTGAGTTTATCCTCATCTGGGATGTCAACGATTCGCCCGAGCAGGCCCGTCTTCTGGCCGGGCACGCACGCAAGCTAGGTGCAAAAATTAACCTCATCCCCTACAACGCGGTCGAGGGGTTGGACTGGGTCCGACCGGATGAGGAGCGGCAGGACGAGTTCCTTGCCATCGTCCGCCGCAGCGGGGCGGATGTCACCCTGCGGCGCGAAAAAGGCCACGACATCGCCGCCGCCTGCGGCCAACTCCGTCTCCAGGTCCAGAAATCCTGACCCTTCCCGGAGATTCATCCCTCTCCCCTCCGAACAAATCATCTCACAAATCTCCTCGCCAAGCCTGAGCGCACTTGGCATTCTGGCCGCCTCCTATGTCCGCAAATTCCACGCAGCATACCAGTGATGACACCGCCGGTGCCGGTTTTCTTGGCTCCCAACTTACCGACCGCCTGCTCGCCGAAGGCCATCGCGTGGTGGCCATCGATAACCTGATCACCGGGAATGTCGCCAACATCGAACATCTCGCAGGCAATAAAGACTACAAGTTCATCTGCCACGATGTGACCGAATACATTTTTCTGCCCGGAAAAGTCGATTTCGTCTGGCACTTTGCGAGTCCTGCCAGCCCGATCGACTACCTGAAAATCCCGATTCCCACTCTGAAAGTCGGATCGCTCGGCACGCACAACGCGCTCGGCCTTGCGAAGAACAAAGGGGCCGCTTTCCTGCTGGCATCGACCTCCGAGTGCTACGGAGATCCGCTGGTGCATCCGCAGACCGAAGACTACTGGGGGAATGTGAACCCGATCGGGCCACGCGGGGTCTATGACGAAGCCAAGCGGTTCGCAGAGGCCATCACGATGGCTTACCACCGCTACCATGGCATGAACAACCACATCGTCCGGATTTTCAATACCTACGGTCCCCGGATGCGCCTCAATGACGGACGCGTCGTTCCTGCCTTCATCGGACAGGCTCTCGCGGGGGAGGCTCTAACGATTTTCGGCGACGGAAAACAAACCCGCAGTTTCTGTTTTGTCTCCGATCTCATTGACGGCATTTTCCGTCTCATGATGAGCGATTACCATGAGCCGGTGAATATTGGGAATCCTCGCGAAATGACGATCCGGCAATTCGCCGATGAGATCATCCGCATCATCGGTGCAAACGTTCAGATCGAGCACCGTCCGCTGCCGGTGGACGATCCGAAAGTCCGCCAACCCGACATCGGCCTAGCCCGCAAACTTCTCGGCTGGGAACCGAAAGTCGAGTTCGACGAGGGGATTCGCACGACCATCGAATTCTTCCGAGCAAAAATCGGCGTTGCATAAAATTTGTTGAGCACTGGTTTTATTGTTTACTTCACGGCATTGATTATTTAATTTCCGTCCTCGTATGCGCCCCTCTTTCTCTCTGCTCGCCGCAGCTTCGCTGCTTTCCTTCACGGCATCCCCTTCCGTTTGCCATGCCCAGCAGGCTCCGCTGAACTCCGAAATCAAGATCACCAAGATCGATCCGAGCTTCATGGATTCCCCAAAAATCAACGCGGCCGGCTACACCAAGAAATCCACAGGGCGTCCAAGCCCATGGCTCGAAGTCGAAGTCACCTTCGACCGCGCGGCGCTTCCGAAAGAGCCCAAGTTCGCAGAGGAACTCACCTTCAATTACTACATTCTCCTGAAAAACGATCATGTGACGGAGGATAAAAAACGCACCATGCTCACCGGCTCAGTGACCCATGTCAGCGTGCCTGAGGATAAAAACCTGCATTCGGTGGCATTTGTCGCTCCACGCACACTGGCCCGCCTGTTTGATGGCAAAGCGCCGGTCAACGCCCAGCAGGCGGTCGTCGATATTGGAGTCACCGTCACTGGCAAGGGCGGACTCATGGCCCTTTCGGCATTGAATAGCCCCGTCCAAGGCGACAAGGGATGGTGGGACAACGCCGCAGCTTTCACCACCGTTTCGGGTGCCGTGCTGAACAAAAACGAGACCCCGTTCGCCCCGCTGGAATGGGACTTTTACGAAGCCATCAAGTCGAAATCCGGCAACTGAGTTCCGCAATGGCAAAACCTACCCGCATCTTCGCTCTCGATCTCGGCATGCAGACAGTGAGTCTGGCCGAGTTTCATAAACTTCCCAATGGCGGTCTGAGCCTCCACGCGTTTCAGGAAACGGAACTCATCACCGATCCCTCCGCCGATGCCACTCGCCCGGCCCAGATTAAAGAGGCCGTCCAGGAACTCCGCGAAGCCCTCAAAATTCCCGCCAAAGAGTTCGTCAATTTTTGCCTGCCCGCCCAGTCGGTCTTCAGCCGGTTTGTCAAGCTGCCCGGTGCCACGCCAGAAGATGTCAGCTTGATCATCGCTTTCGAAGCCCAGCAAAACGTGCCGTTCCCCATTGATGAAGTCGTTTGGGACTACCAGATCATGGGCAGTCAGCGCGATGGCTCATGGGACGTGGTGCTGGTGGCGATGAAATCCGACCAACTCAGCGAAG